>JBEKOT010000001.1:0-68123 GCA_049521495.1 Syntrophorhabdales bacterium
GGTTCCGTATCGGGGCTCGGACTCGCCTTCTTCTCCGAATATACCGGCCAGCACCTCTCAACCCCGGAGGCAGCGGAGAGGAAGCTGGAGCTGCCGGTGCTGGGGAGCATAAGGGAGAAGGGCTGATCTAGGGTCGAAGTCGAGAATCAACTTGCCGTCCAGTATAAGGGGTAGGGGAAGGATCATATATAAGGGGTGAGGTAATGTACCTTAACTATTACAATTTCAGGAAAGAACCGTTCCAGATCACGCCCGATCCGGAATTCCTTTTCTTGAGTCCGAGCCACAAAGAGGCTATGGCGTCGATCATTTACGGCATCGAAGGGAAGAAGGGCTTCATAGCAATAGTGGGGGGGGTGGGGGTCGGCAAGACTACCATCCTTCGGTCGTATCTGGAGAGAGTCAACAGGGACGAGATAAAGATCATCTATATCTTCAACGCCAATCTTTCTTTCAGAAGCCTCCTGGAGACGATCTATCAGGAACTCGGCATCGCCCCACGCACTGAAGATATCTTTCTGATGGTGAACCAGCTTCACGAGGTGTTGATCGAAGAGTACAAGAAAGGTTGCACAGTGGTTCTCATAGTCGATGAAGCGCAGAACATGCCCGTCGAGACGCTGGAAAACCTGCGCATGCTGTCGAACCTAGAGACGGCGACGGACAAGTTGATCCAGATCGTTCTCATAGGACAGCCGGAATTCGACGACAAGCTGAACCGGTACGAGCTGCGGCAGCTCAAGCAGCGCATTGCAATACGGGCGACCATACTCCCTCTCACTAGAGAAGAAAGCGAGAGGTACATCAGGCACCGGCTCTCGAAGGTAATGCTTAGGGAAGAGCCGGTTCTGTCAAGGCGCGCCCTCAAAGAGATTGTGCGATATTCAAGGGGGATCCCCAGAGTCATCAACATTTTGTGCGACAACGCCTTCGTTACAGGTTACGGATACCAGAAGAAACCGGTTACCGCCAGAATAGTGAGGGAGATCTGCTCCGATTTTCATTCCGGCAAAGCTAAGGAACGGGAACATAAGCCGGAGTATTTCTTCCGGTGGAAAGCGGCCGGCATTTTCGCGCTCCTCCTTGCTTTAATCGGGGTATTCTGGCTATCTCCCTACAAGGACCATGCTTGGGACCGGTTCTTGAGCCAGGTGCAGCAATTGAAGGAAAGCCCGGCTCTGGCCAAACATGCTCAGGACATAGCTGCCGGACCGGACATGGCGGCAGAGGCTCCCGGGGCGTCCATGTCTGTTCCGGCCCCCGCGACGCCGGCGACGCAACCGCAGCCCGAAACGGCGACGGCGGTCTCCACGGCAGGGGTTGCGACGGCAGGGACCGGAACAATGGTGCAGGCGTCTCCGACCGGGCAGCCGGTCGCAACCCGGGTTGGAAGGCAGCAGCCGTCAGCGCCGGTGCCTCCCCAGGTGCTCAAGAGGCAAGGTTCCGTAGTGGTGGAAAAGGGTGATACTTTGTCAAGGCTGATTAATACCAAGTACGGCTTCTTCGACAACGAGCTTCTCCAGAAGGTGAAGCAACAAAACCCGGCCATCAAGGACGTGAACCGCATTTACGTCGGAGACACTATTATGTTGCCGGAAAACGGGAGAGGAGCCGTCCGGAGAAAATGAAGGGAACCGGGCCAAATGCCTCTTCCTTTTTATGAGGGGGTGGCTCCACGAGCTTCTGCTCGTGGAGGGGGCGACGCTAGCCCCAGTAATTGCGTTGCCGGAAAACGGGAGAGGAGCCGTCCGGAGAAAATGAAGGGAACCGGGCCAAATGCCTCTTCCTTTTTATGAGGGGGTGGCTCCACGAGCTTCCGTTAAATGCCTCTTCCTTTTTATGAGGGAGAATCCGGCCGCAGCGGCGCACCCGTAAAGCGGTTCGCCAAGTAGCTGCATTTCCGGAAATGGGAAAAGAGAGAAGGCAATGATAGACGGCCGTATAAACCGGAGACGGGGAAGGATTTTCTCGCCAATTTTTGCGAGCCGTCTCGCCAGCCATGACTACGACTTTTACGATGAGGCCTCCTTCAACGCGCATGTCCGCGTGGAGAGGAGAAGAACCGAGCGCACCATGAAGCCGCTCCTCCTTATGCTCGTTGATATCAGCAGTCTGGAGAAGGGCAAGGGCAGGACAAAGGCGATTGAGAAGATCGCCTATGCAATCTGTTCCTGTTCCAGGAAGATCGACGTAAAAGGCTGGTACAAACGTAATGCGGTTTTCGGCATCGTTTTCACCGAGCTTCCGCGCGCAGTTCATGGGATAAGGGAAAAATTGGCCGAGAAAGTAATGCGTTCCCTTTCCCGGGCGCTCAGACCGGACGAGACGCAAAAGATAAAGATCTCAACGCACATCTATCCGGAAGAGGAACAAAGCGAAATAGCGGTCAGGAACCTAATGGACTTTTATCTGTACCCCGACTTGACAAAAACACGCCGGACGCGCCTTTCTCTAATCCTGAAGAGGATAATTGACTTCGTGGGCAGCGCCGCCGCCCTTGTCGTGTTTTCCCCTCTTTTTTTGGCGATTGCCCTTGCAGTCAAATGCACTTCCCCGGGTCCGGTCCTCTTCAAGCAGCGGCGCCTGGGCGTCTCCGGCAAGGAATTTACTTTCCTCAAGTTCAGATCCATGTACATGAACAGTGACCCGGAAGATCATATCGCCTATATCAAAAAGTACATAAACGGAAATGTAGGGAACGGCGCCGATGCGGCACAGGACGACGGTATCTTCAAAATAAAGAACGACCGGCGCGTTACGTTCCTTGGCAGACTGCTTCGTAAGACCAGCCTCGACGAACTGCCCCAGTTTATCAACGTGCTGAAGGGGGATATGTCGCTCGTGGGGCCCAGACCGCCCATTCCCTACGAGTACGAGCAGTATGAAATCTGGCATCGGCGGAGGGTACTGGAAGTAAAGCCGGGCCTCACGGGACTCTGGCAAGTGAAGGGACGAAGCATTACTACTTTTGATGAAATGGTCCGCCTTGATCTGCGATATCTAAGGGAGCGCTCTTTCTGGCTCGACCTGAAGATCCTACTGCAAACGCCCGGAACGGTTATCGCATGCAAGGGCGGCTACTAGGAAGCTTCCTTGACGACCTTAACCCCCTTTCTTGCCGCCATTAGACGCATGCTCTTGAGGAGTGGTACAGGAGGCAAAAATGATTCGCATCGGTGTGATCGGCTACGGCTACTGGGGTGCCAATATTGTAAGAAATTTTAACGGTATAGAAGGCGGCAAGGTCGTTTCTATTTGTGACGTCAATCAAGAGGCCCTGAAGAGGGCCCAAAGGCTATTCCCGGGGACGGAAGTCACGCCCGACTGCCGTGAGGTGGCGGCCTCGTCCGGGATCGATGCGATAGCTGTGGTGACGCCTGTCTCCACCCATTTCGAGCTCGCCAGGCTGGCACTCCTGAACGGAAAGCATATCTTCGTGGAAAAACCGTTCACTGCGAACGTCCGTCAGGCTGAGGAACTGCTGGAACTGGCCGATAAGAAAGGCCTCCTGATCATGGTAGACCATACTTTCCTTTTTACGGGAGCGGTCAGGAAGATCAAGGAGTTCATCGAAACCGACGTCCTCGGCAAGCTTTACTATTTCGATTCCGTCCGAGTCAATCTCGGGCTTTTTCAGCATGACGTAAATGTGCTGTGGGACCTCGCTCCCCACGACCTTGCCATTATGGACCACCTTGTCGGGGGGAAGGCAAGGGCCATCGTAGCGACCGGGGAATCCCACGTTAACAGCCTGGAGGATGTGGCGTACGTTACGGTTTACCTGTCGGACAGCATGATCGCCCATTTCAACGTAAACTGGCTTTCCCCCGTGAAGGTAAGGACCACTCTCATCGGGGGAGACAAGAAGATGCTTGTCTGGAACGACCTGGACGCGGATGAGAAGATCAGGATATACGACAAAGGCGTCGAGATCAAGGGTACGGAGGGAATCTATGACCTCTTGGTAAGCTATCGCTCCGGCGACATGTGGGTCCCCAAAGTGGAGCAGGGAGAGGCGCTCAAGCTAGAATCCCAGTATTTCGTGGATTGCATCGAGAGCAACACCGCGCCTATGAACGACGGCCGGGCGGGACTCAGGGTCGTAAAGATGCTGGAGGCGGCGGACAAGTCGTTGAAGAAGAAGGGAGAGATAGTGTACCTATGACGCACTTCGTCTCATCAAACGTAATATTGGGAAAGGACGTAAAGCTCTCGAAGTTCATAAACCTCTACGGCTGCTCGGTCGGTGACAATACGAAGATCGGCGCTTTCGTCGAGATCCAAAAGAACGCAAGGGTCGGAAGGAACTGCAAGATATCGAGCCACACTTTCATTTGCGAAGGGGTGGTGATTGAGGACGAAGTTTTCATCGGCCACGGGGTTGTCTTCATTAATGACACATACCCCAGGGCGACGGCGGCAGGCCGGCTTCAGACCGAGGATGACTGGTCCGTGGAGCCTACCCTGGTCAAAAGAGGCGCATCCATAGGGTCCGGGACGACCATCCTGGCAAACGTAACCATCGGAGAGAGTGCGATAGTGGGCGCAGGAAGCGTCGTGACGACCGACGTGGCGCCAAACACGATCGTGGCCGGCAACCCCGCAAGACTGCTGAGGAAGACTGAAGAAAACCCTAAGAGGGCTGGAAGATTTAAGGGGTCCGCCTCCGCCCTAGGCTAGGAAAGGGGACGGACCGAAAGGAGAGCCACTCGCGCGTGCGATAAAGTAATGGCAAAGAGCTTTATACCGAGGAGGAATAATGATCGTACCTTTTGTTGATCTAAAGTTGCAATACGAGGCCATCAGGTCAGAGGTGGCAGTGGCCCTTCAGGGCGTGCTGGACCAGGCCGCTTTTGCCGGCGGTCCTTCCGTTGCAAGGTTCGAGAAGAGATTTGCCGAGTTCTGCGGCGTGAGGCACGCCATAGGCGTAAGCAGCGGCACGTCCGCCTTATGGCTAGCACTTCTCGCGTCCGGGATCGGCCGCGGTGACGAGGTGATAACGGTCCCGAATACCTTCATCGCTACAGTCGAGGCAATAAGTTTTACCGGCGCCAAGCCGGTATTTGTCGATGTATGCGAAGACTCCTGCCTGATGGACCCCCGCCTGCTCAAAGGGGCGATCACGCCGAGGACCAAGGCCGTAATTCCCGTCCACCTTTTCGGCCAGACGGCCGATATGGACCCCATCATGCAGATCGCGGCCGACCATGGGCTTTCCGTAATAGAGGATGCGTGCCAGGCCCACGGCTCGACCTACAAGGAAAAAAAGGCCGGCAGCATGGGGGATGCCGGTTGTTTCAGCTTCTATCCCGGAAAGAACCTCGGGGCATACGGCGAGGCAGGCGCTGTTGTTACGAACAACGACAAACTGGCCGAGAGAATCGCCATCTTGAGGGACCACGGGCAGACCCGGAAGTATTGTCACTCGATTATAGGATGGAACAGCAGGATGGACGGTTTCCAAGGGGCGATACTGGAAATCAAGCTGAAGCACCTTGAGGACTGGAACAGGGCGCGAAAAGGGCACGCCAGGCTCTACCGCGACTTTCTGTCGAAGGTCAACGGTGTGCGCTGCCCGATGGAGCAACCTTACGGAGAGCATGTCTTCCACATATACTCAATCCGGGTGGCGTGGAGGGACGAACTCATGGCTTACCTTGCGGAGAAGGGAGTTTCCTGCGCCATCCATTATCCCGTCCCGATACATCTCCAGGAGGCATATCGTTTCCTCGGCCTTCCTAAAGGCAGCTTCCCCGCAACGGAGGCGGCTGCGGAGGAGATGGTCTCGCTCCCCATGTTCGCTGAGTTGACAGACCCGCAGATCACGTATGTGGCGGACCAAATAAAGACATTCATGGAGGGACAGGCAGGGATCGATCATGTTCAAAGGGCGATTGGCGAAAGGCCGGGGTACAAAGGGATGAGGTTGAATCGACGACCGGCGGCCGGGTAGCCCGCAGCGGGTCGCCGGCGCGGCGGGCCGCAGGTGCTGGGTCGCGAGAAGCGCCCAAACTAAGAGGGACCCATGAGCTATCTCAATCACGTTGTGACGACCAAGGGTTTCATCCATTCTTTCGAGCGGTCCGCCCAGATCTTGAAGCGTTTCTGCTTGGGAAGAAAAAAGTTCCTTCAAATGATCTCGTCTCTGCAGCAGGACCTTGAAGGGGACGCCAAGATCACTTTCTGCATCACCGCCTCCCTCCTGTCGGAGAATGCGCCGCTATTCAGAAAGCTCCGGCATCTGGGCCACGATGTGGCGGCACACGGTTACGTCCATACGAACATGAAGAACAAAAGCAAGAAAGAGCAGATCGAGATTATCCGCAAATGCTCGCATGCCTTCGCGCGGTTCCAGATGCCCGTCACAGGCTTTCGCTGCCCCTACCTCAGCTATAATAACGACACCCTCGATGTGCTCAACACGGGGGGCTTTGCCTGGACGAGCAATAATATGATCCTCTGGCCCAACGGCTTGGGCGGAGGCAACGGGCGGGAGATCAAGACCTTGAGGAAGATCAACAGCCTCTACCACCTCGACTGCGCCGACAGCCGCCAGGCTCTGCCGAGGTTCAGGAACGGCTGTCTCGACATTCCCATTACCGGCCCCGACGACGAGATGCTCCTGGAGCGGTTCAGGGTCAAGAAGAGGGAAAAGATAGTGGAAATATGGATGGATGTCCTTCGGAGGACTCATGAAAGGGGCGAGCTCTTCCATCTCCTCTTCCATCCCGAGCGTTTTCGTCATATCCGGGGTTGCATCAAAGCGATCGTAGGGGGATTAAGGCGTTTCGACGAGCCCGTTTGGGTTGCCTCCCTCATGGAGATCACCGAATGGTGGAGGCAGCGGCGGGACGTGAGCTTCGAGCATGAGCACGCGGGCGACCGCTGCGTCAAGACATGGGTAAACGCGCCGGCAAGGGCCACTATGCTGGTGAAGCTTCAAACGGGCGAAGCCTTCTCGGGCGATAAGCCGTTCTTCGGGAGCTATGCTCTGGCCCGGCCCCTGGAGATGCGCAACGGCCGCAGAGCGTTCCCTTGCATCAACGGTCGGAAGGGTACCATCGGCCTTGCGGGCCGCTCTCCGATCGAGGCGGAGACTTTCCTCAAGGAGGAGGGTTTCCTCGTCGAACGCTCGAACAATCCCGACGAACACGCGGTGTTCATTGACGGCGGCCGCCAGTTCTCGCGAAAGGATGAGGCAGCAATGCTTGCGCAGATCGAAGATTCCCCCTTTCACGTGCTTCGTCTGTGGCGGTGGCCCGATGGGATGAGAAGCAGCTTCACGATATCGGCCGATGTGGACTCCGTCACGCTCATGGATTTCATCCGGCGGGCCCTGCAGTTCTAAAGGCTCGAGAGTCGGTTTGCCTTTCTTATGATTGCCGCGGTCAAGAACATAGAACAGATAGGAACCGAGGCGTGGAGCCGTTTCATCGAAAGCCACCCTCTCTCCAGCGTCTATCATCATGCAGGCTGGCATCGGGTGATAGAGAAGACTTACGGATACAAGGCCAGTTACTGCGTGATCGACGGGAAGGAAGGGATCGGCGCCGCCTTGCCCTTTGTCCTCACTCGCAGCCTGCCACTCGGAAGGCGGCTCGTCTCGTACCCGTACTCGGACGCTTGCGATCCCCTTGTCAGGGACCGGGGGGAGATGGAGGCGATTGCCAGGAAGATCGACGAGATACGGGTGGAACGGCACATAGGGTCAGCAGAGATCAGGACATATAGGCTCATGGAGAACCTGCCGGACCTGGCCTATCCGGGGAAAACATCGTACTGCAATTATACCCTCGACCTGAGGAGGGATGGTAAGCTCCTCTTCAGGTCATTCCACAAAGATTGCGTGCAGCGGGCCATCAAAAAGGCGCAGAAGTCGTCCGTCCGGGTGGTAGAGGGGAGGACCGCTGCCGACTTGATGGAATTTTACAGGCTCCACACCGCCACGAGAAAAAGGCTGGGCGTACCCGTGCAGCCCTTTAAATTCTTCCGAAACCTCTGGGAGATCCTCCACCCGCCCGGGATTGCATCCCTGCTTCTTGCGAGGGACGGGGGGACGACCATAGCCGGCGTCGTGCAGCTCAAGTTCAAAGACACCGTCTATTACAAGTTCGCCGCGTCGGAAAGCCGGTTCCTCTTGAAGAAACCGAACCACCTTATTATCTGGAGGATGATAGAGGATGCGCAAAAGGAGGGTTACCGCTGTCTCGATTTCGGCCGCACATTCACCGGAGACAGCGGGCTCATGCAATGGAAGGCCAGATGGGGAGCCGAGCGGAAGGATTTCCGCTACATCTATCCGGGGACTTCCGCTATAAGCCGGTTCAGCCAGGAGGGCAATCGGACGAATGCGATCCTGAGCGGCATCCTCAAGCGCATGCCGCGTTTTGTTGTGCGGGCGAGTGGAGAGCTCTTCTACCGATACCTGGCATAAGTGGTGAAGCGCTATCGATACGGCCCGGCCGTCCCGCCGAACAGCGTTGATAGGGCCAGACCGTTTAGAAACATCAGTAGATGAATAGCGGGCCCGTAAGCATCATCGACCCCTCGGCTGACGGAAGGTGGGATGCCTTCGTCTCCCGGGCTCCCGGCTCGTCCGTATTCCATCATTCGTCCTGGAAAAAGGTCATCGAGGAGACTTTCCACCTGAAGCCGCTCTATCTGGCTTTAGAGGACGGCGCAGACAGCCTCAGATGCGGCATCCCCTTCTTCTTGACGGACGGCTTGCTGACGGGCAAAGCGCTGATCTCGTTACCGCTATCCGATTACTGCGATATACTCACCGACGACGCGGAGGATTTTGGGAGGCTCTGGCGCAGCGCCCTGGATCAGGGCCGAGAGAACCGGGCCCGCTATGTCGAGATCCGCTTGCGGGATAAGGGGCGGATAGACCTAGGCCTGCATTCTTTGGAGAAAAGAAAGACCTACCTGAACCATTTTCTCGAGATAAAGGATGACATCGACTTCATGGAGAAGAAGGTAATCGAGAAGAGCTACAAATACGACATCAGACAGGCAACCAAAAGCGGTGTTGTCCTGAAAGCCGCAAAGAGCGAGCCGGACATGAAGCGCTACTATAGACTCTACGTATCGACGCGGGCCCATCACGGACTGCCGCCCATGCCGTACGCTTTCTTTAGGAACATGTGGCACATCCTGTCCCCGTCGAAAATGATATATCTTTTTCTGGCGTACTGGCTGGAGCGGCCCGTAGCCGGGATAATCTTCCTCAGGTATAACGATTGCCTGTATGCCCTTTCCAATTCATCGGACAGAAGGTTTCTCGATAAGAAACCGAACCATTTGCTGTGGTGGAGGGGCATTCAGCTTGCCGTCGACCTGAACCTCTCCGGTCTCGACTTCGGCAGGACGTCCCTCGACAATAGAGGGCTCAGGTTCTTCAAACAGAGATGGGGAACCAAGGAAATCCAAATTAACTATTACAGGTATGACATAAGCGTTACAAACAGGCAAGGCGGACTGCACGCACTCTCCTACCTCGAACGGGCGATGCCCCGGGTTATCAAAAGGCTCCCTTCCTGGGCGCTCAGGCCCATCGGGAACATGGTTTACAGGTATCTGTAGCGGCACTGCCGTAAATCGGCCCACAACCGTGCGGCCCGCCGTTCTAGATTTCGCGCCCCAGGGCCCACCCTGTAGACCTGTCGCCATGGACCAGAGATGGAGGTGTTATGGACCAGAGATGGATAAGTAATGCAATGAAAGAAATAAGGTCGGTCAAATCTTTTACCGGCCTGAAGAACCTAAACCAGAAACTGCTCTTCCTCATCCTCAGGGCGAGGGGCGATTTTGTAAAAGGCACTACCGTACCGCCCACTCTCCAGATAGAGCCCACTAACAATTGCAACCTCAGGTGCATTTGCTGTTCCGCGTACAGCAACGAAAGAATGCGGGGCTACATGGACTTCGGGTTCTTCTGCGGGATCATCGACGAGGCGGCGGACATAGGGGTGAAACGGATCCATCTTTACCTCCACGGGGAGCCGCTGCTCCATCCCAGAATCGGGGATATGGTACGCCATGTCAAATCGAGAGACCTGGCCCTTACCCTTGCGACGAACGGGATGCTCCTGGACGCCAAGAGAATCTCGGAGATAATGAGCGCCGGAATGACGAACGCGGACTATCTCCTCTTATCCGTGCTCGGATATTCGAGGGAGACCCACGAGAAGATCCAGAGGGGAGTCAACCACGACCAGGTGTTGGCCAACATAGCGAGGCTGACGGAGTACCGTAAGGCGCACAAGCTCAAGGGGCCGCTCATCGAAACCGTCCTCTATCGTCTGCCCGAGAACCTGGGCGAAGAGGATGACTACCGCGCGTACTGGCAGAAGAGAGTGGACAATGCGAGAATAGCGCGGGAGTCGACCCAGTACGCAGAGCTGCGGGACGGCGCCTCCAACGTCGAGTTACGCACGGAGACCTGCCACCACCTCTGGGAAAGGATGAGTATTCACTGGGACGGCAGCGTCGCGCTTTGCGTGGCCGATATAGACGGGAAACATCTGCTGGGCAACCTGCTGAAGAGCTCTATAAAGGAACTCTGGAACGGAGAGGAGATATCCCGGGTGAGGGCATTCCATAGAAAATGCGACTTCGCCGCTGTCCCTATCTGCCGCACCTGTGATTGGTAAAATCGCGAAAGAGGGAAACATGTGTATAGAGAAGCGTTTTTTTTCACAGATTGCCGCTCCGTTGCGTCGGCTTTTTATGGCCAGAGCGAATGGTCAGAAAAAAACCGTCTGCTTCGTTTACTATCAGCATTTCAATGCGCTCATTTACAGAGAGGCAAAGACGCTGCTGGAGCAGGGGCTGGAAACGGACATCGTAATCCTTCGAAGGATGCGGGCCGAAAAGGTGTTCCAAAGGTACAAAGGGATGAACATCTACGCCATCCAGGCGAGGTCGATTGCGGAGCGTAACCCCATCTCCTATTTTCTTCGCCTGTTCCTCTTCTTCCTGAAGGCTACCCTCCTGCTGACGTACCTTATGCCCGAGCGGCGCTACAGCTTGGTGCACGTTACGGCGCCGCCCGACATAATGGTCTTCTCCGCGATCATTCCGAAGCTTTTCGGCGCCCGCATCATCCTTGACATCCATGATATAGGCCCCGAGCTCTTCATGAGGAAGTTGAATATCGGCGAGGACCGGATCGTAGTGCGGATCGTAAAGCTTCTCGAGCGGCTCTCGGCCGGCTTTGCCGACCATGTCATAACCGTGACCGATTTTTGGAAAGACAAGCTGGCGGCGAGATCGGTAGATCCGTCCAAAATAACCATGCTCCTGAACGTACCGGACAACGATCTCTTCCAGCCTGTCCGCGTCCGACCCGCCGGGAACTCCTTCAACCTTTTCTACCACGGCTCAATCGAGGAGCATTTCGGCCTCGACACGCTCCTTTTGGCCATGCCCGCGATAAAGGACCATATCCCGCACGTCCTCCTCTACCTCTATTGCGGCAAAAAGGGAAGGCTTTACGCGGAATGCACAGCTCTAATAAAGAAGCTTAAGCTCAACTCGTATGTGATGTTTCATGATGCCGTCCCCTTCTACGAGCTGCCTCACAGGCTGAGCAGCGCCGACATCGGGATCGTCCCCACCAAGGACTCTGTCTTTTCAAATGAGGCGGTAAGCATGAAGGCTCTCGAATATATCTCCATGGAGATACCGATAGTCGTATCGAGGACAAAGGCCCACGATTTCTACTACGACAGCGGTATGGTCAAGTTCTTCGAACCGTGCAACCCGGCGCAGCTCGCCCAGTCGGTCATAGAGCTCTTCGAGGACGATGAAGGGAGAGCGCGTCTGGTAAAGAATGCATCGGCCTTCTTGAAGAAACACGGCTGGAATAAGGCGAAAGGGGTCTATTCGAAGATCGTCAGGGACCTGATCGAAAGGAAATAAAGACGATGTCCTTCATACTCCGGCTTCCCGCAACTGCGGCCTCCCTGTACGTCATCGCCGTTACGTCATACCTCCTGGCCATCGCCGTAGCCGCTTATTTCTTCAAGAAAAAGGCGACATACGGGGGAGCGCCTCTTCGGCTCGCCGTCGTAATACCGGCCCATAACGAAGAAGCGCATATAGGGCAGACAGTCGAATGTCTCCACAGATCGAACTATCCCAAGGGGTTCTACGCCATCTTCGTCATCGCGGATAATTGCGATGACCGGACGGAGGAGGTCGCCAGCCGGGCAGGGGCTCGCGTTTTCAGGCGGGTCGATCCGGCAAAGCGCGGTAAAGGCCGGGCCCTCGACTGGTTCCTGAGGAACCATGCTTCTGCGTACGCGCCGTATCACGCGGTCGTCATGATCGACGCGGACACCCTTACCCACGCCGATTTCCTGAAGGAGATGGCGGCAAGCCTCAAACATCCGGCCGTACAGGCCGTACAGGCGTATTATGGCGTCTCTAATGCTGCCGCGCACTGGAGGAGCGGGCTTGTTTCCGCCGCCTTCCACGTGTTCAACCATCTGAGGCCCGCCGGCCACAACTGCCTGGGCGGAACGGCGGGCCTGCGGGGCAACGGGATGGGTTTCAGAAAGGCGCTCCTCAGAGATGGATGGCCCGCCTATTCCATTATAGAAGATTACGAGTTCTCCCTGAGACTTCTAGTCAACGGCGTAATCGTTCACTACAATCCCGACGCCATGGTCTTCTCGGACATGCCGGCCGAGAGGAAAGTCGCGGAGACCCAGAGGATGCGATGGGAAGGGGGCTCCCGGCAGATGAAACATATGTTCGTGAGGCTGATTCTTAGAAGGGTCTTGAAGGAGCCGCGCGCCTGTTACTTTGATGCCCTGGCTAACTCTTTCGTCCCGCCCCTGGCGCGTCTCGTCCTCGGGCAGTTATTCTTCTTTACGGTCGGTCTTGCCCTAAATTCATCGCTGGTGTTCCCCCTGGCATGTTGTTTCGCCGTCGACATTTTTTATGTCGTCTCCGGGCTAACCCTTAGAAAGGCGGGCAGGGTTGAATGGCGCAGCTTGCTCTGGGCGCCCTTGTACGTGCTGTGGAAGGTGTACCTCTATTTCAAGATGCGGAACCAGGATCCAACTGTTTGGAAGCGGACCCGCAGGCCGTCGGAGCTTCGAGGATTACAGCACTGAAACGGCGGCGCCGGTGATCGCGGGAGCAGCCGTCCCACCGAAAGCCGTAAGGAGGCCGGGCGGGACCTTAAGTGAAGTCGCCGCCCCATCCACTTGGCAGGCGCCCGGGGCGGCGGGGGCGGGGTCACCCATTCGCGGGTCGGGCGGGCGCCGGGCCGAATGCGCGGTCGACGGGTCTCCGACAAAGGAATGACCGGCAATCGATTGCGCTTAGGTTCCCGGTATCGCGGGCCTGCTGAGCATACCCGGCCACTATATCGACGGAGGAGCATATGGAGGCGTTAAAAGTAATCATTCCGATCTACTTTATCATTTTCGTCCTCGGCGGTTTCCGGAACATAAAGATGTACCTGCTTCTCACGGGGATCGTGACCATGCCCTTCAGGACCACCTATACCATCGTGGACGTGGGGCCCTACGTAGGCTGGACGAACGGCATCAACATAGCCTTATCGGATGTCTCCTTCATCCTCCTTTTCATCTACCTCTTCATAACGAAGACAAAGTTCGAGGGGTTCTCCCGCAGACTCACCTTCGCTGCAATGCTCTTTATCGGGTCGGTGCTCCTCTCGCTGATCAATTCGACATGGTTGCGCCTGTCTTTCTTTGAAGCGATACTGATCGCCCAGGTTTTCTTCCTCTACTATATCGTCCTGACCGCGGCAATCCAAACGGAGAAAGAACTGCGCATGGTTATGGTCATGCTCATGATATCGCTCATCGTGCAGGGCACTTTCGGGACCGTCCAGTATCTTACCGGAAAGGAACTCGACATATTCAGCACGGGGAAGCCCCCGGTCGAAGAGTCCGGGGAAGACTTTCTTTCGCGGGCCCTGGGCACTATAGGAAAACCTAATGCTCTCGCAATGTATGTAGTGCCCCTCATCTTGCTCGTCACGGCATTGCTCATGAAAAGCAGGGGGTTATACAGGAGACTGGGCACGCTGGCCATCTCTGCAGGCGGCCTCGCGCTCATTCTCAGCCTTTCCCGCGGGGGGTGGGTGGCCTTTGCCGCCGCTTTCATCGTCCTCCTCTTTATACTTGCAAAAGGGGGGTACGTGAGGGCTAAAGCTCCCTTCCTGGCCCTCCTCGTTGCGGCCCTCGTAGTAGTCATGTTCTTCGGTCTGATCGAAGCCCGCCTTATGAGTCAGGAAGGGGCCGATGCGACCCAGGACCGGATTAATCTCATCAAGATCGCATGGAATATGATCAAGGACTACCCCGTTCTCGGCGTCGGGGCCAACACGTTCATGTCCGTAGTGCACAGGTACACGCGGGGTCCGGAGCTCCAGGACATTTACCTGCACATGGTCCATAACCAGTACCTTCTCGTCTTTGCGGAAACCGGTCTTGTAGGTCTCATCGCTTTCCTATGGTTCATGCTCGCCTGCTTCCGGGAATCGCGGGAATGCGTCCGGAAGCAGTCGGAGCTTTCACAGATGGTCGGTGTAAGCGTGGGCGCCGGGTTTATCGCAATGGCCGCCCACATGATGGTCGATATGTACTCGTCTCCCCTGTGCCTTAGCCTGATCTTCGTTTTCTGCGGCCTTTGCTCGGCGGCAAAGAAGGTAGGCGTTGCAGCGGGAACGGCGCCGCCTGTTCGAAAGATCGGGCGCCCCCCGCATATGACGGTGTAGCGGCAGGGAACGGGACACCGCACCGCTGATGGACAGCAGCAGGCACTATAACCTCGTCTACAAGAACTCCCTCGTCTTGACCTTTTTGAGGTTTGTCGAGCCGGCCCTCGCTATGGTGGTAATAGTGGCCGTCTCGAGGCTCCTCGGCACAGAGGCCCTTGGAGGGTATTCCTTTATCATCACCTTCATCTCCATGTTCGGCGTGATCGGCCAGTTGGGCCTGCAGGCCCTGCTCACCAGGGAGGTGGCGGCCAACAAGGAAAAGTCGTCTTCCTATGTCTCGGCGGCCCTGTTCCTCGGCCTCGGCAGCTCTATTCTGCTTGCCTTCATCATAAACGGCGCCAAGGGCTATTTCAATCTCTCCGCTGTTGTCAGCTACGGCGTCTTTCTGATGAGCCTGAACCTTTTCCCCATGTTCGTGATCGCCACCTTTGAGGCCGTCTTCATGGGATGGCAGCGAACAAAGCTCATACTCTACCAGAATCTGGCGGGCAACATCGTAAGGGTCATACTCTCCCTTGTCTTCATCGGGCTTGGCTTCGGACTCGCCTCTCTTGTCGTTGCCATCCTCATCTCGTCAGTGTTATCGGTCCTCCTATGCGCCTTCACCTATGTAAAGTGTCTCGGGAGGTTGAGCTGGCGGGTGGACCCGGGCGTCTCCCTGCGTCTGCTCAAGACCTCGCCGACTTTCCTCCTAATCACTCTCGTCGCAGTGCTCTCGGCGCGCCTCGACGTCCTTATCCTCACGAAGCTGACGAATATGACGCAGGTAGCGCTCTACGCCGCTGCGTACAAGCTCTTCGAGGCGACCATGATAGTGCCCCAGTCCTATATGAGGGCGAGCTTCCCCCATCTGTCGGCCCTCTTCCGGTCCCGGCCCGATTCATTCGGACAGACCAACAGAGACATGCTCGGGCACATGCTGCTCTATGCTTTTCCCACGGCAGCGCTGACGTTCGCTCTTGCTCCCTTCGTCATATCCGTCCTCTACGGCGCGAAGTTCTCTTCCTCGGCGACGCTCCTGCAGATACTGGCGATAGGCTTGTTACCCTGGACCATGGGCAGGACAACAGCCAACCTTTTGTTAGCAACCAACCTCCAGAGATACGACCTCATGTGCGGTACCCTTACGGTCATCACAAGCGTGGCCCTGAACGTGCTCATGATACCCCTTTACGGGGCGAAGGGCGCCGCATTTTCCAGCGCCGCAGCCTGGTCCGTTTTCTTCCTCTGCGAATTCTATTTCAGCAGAAGGGCCGGGTATCGAGTAGCGCTCATCGAAGCCATCGGCCGCCCCCTGGCGGCAGGGGTCGCTGTCTTCCTGATCGCCCGGATCACGATGCTTGGATGGATCTATGCGTCGCTGGAATGGGGCCTCCTCGCTGCCGGCGCCGCCTTTTACCTGAAGAGCGGCCGGAACAGGCGGAAGCTTGCCAGGCCTTTCGTCCTGTTCCAGGACATTTTGAGGGCATAGAAGCACGCCTGCCTTTACCTCAAAGGGGAACTAGTTTGAGCCTTGCCTATCTATGCAATTACTTTCCTTCCCTCACCGAGACCTTCATCTACAGGGAGGTTATCGAGCTGGCCCGTCGGGGCATCGGAGTCTCCATCTACTCGTTACGCAGGCCGGCGCCTTCCGGTATTTCCGAAGAATGCCGCGCTTTGTACAAAGCCACGTTCTATCTCCTGCCTGTTCCCGTCCGGTGGCTCGCCGGGAGCCACCTAAGGTTCTTCCTGCGCGCACCGGCGAAGTATGCGGCCGCCCTTTGGAAGATGCTCACGGGAAGCCATGTGCGCACTAAAGACCATGTGCGCAGCCTTATGCATTTCGGCGAGGGCGTTCCTCTGGCCGAAAGGATGCTCGCCGACGGGGTGAGCCATATACACGCCCATTTTGCCTCTCAGTCTGCCTCTGTGGCCAGGGTCGTGCACCTTCTTACGGGGATCCCTTATAGCTTTACGGGGCACGCTCACGATGTCTGGCAGGACCGGCTGCTGCTGCCGGAGAAGCTAGCCGAAGCTACCTTTGTCGTGACGTGTTCCGACGTGGCGAGGCGCTCCCTCTTAGCAGAGTCAAGCCGTGACGTCTCATCCAAGGTTCATCTCGTCTACCACGGGCTCGACGTCGACAATTTCCCCTATTGCAAAGGGGTGGAAAGGGAGAGGAACCTCATCCTGGCCGTCGGCCGTTTAACGCGAATAAAGGGTTACTCCGATTTGATAAAGGCCTGTGCGGTCCTGAAAAGCAAAGCCTTCCCTTTCCGGTGCGTGATCGTCGGGGAAGGAGAGGACCGCCGGGAGCTTGAGGGACTGATCGAGGCGAAGGAACTAACGGGCCGGGTAATTCTAAAAGGTGCCCTACCCCAGGAAGAGACTCGGGCGTACTACGGACGCGCCTGGGTCTTTGTGCTGCCCAGCGTCGATTCTCTCGACGGGAACCGCGACGGTATTCCCAACGTGCTCATGGAGGCCATGGCAAGCGGCGTACCGGTGATCACGACGACGAATTCGGGGCAGCCCGAGCTTATCCGGGACGGCCTTGACGGCCTGCTTGTCCGGCCCCGTTCGCCGGCTCAACTCGCCGAGGCGGTCATGGCAGTTTGCAGCAGCGACGCCCTTCGGGAAAGGCTGGCAAGGGCTGCCAGAAAGAGGATCGTGGAAGACTTCGACAACCGGAAGACGATCGACCCCCTGGTTCGCCTTTTCCGAGACTTCGTCTCTCCCGCCCCTCACCGCACTTTTCCGCAACTCCACCTTAACCCCCGCACGTAACCCCAAAAACCGACTCTCCTCCATCCCGGGCGACAATTGATATTTGTTGCACGACAGACGAATACGCCTTAAAATGGTAAATGGGGCGACCTAGGGGCCTTGGGAGGCCGGCCGGGTCGGCTACCTATCTCAATCCCTTATTCAACCAGGAGGAAGCGCATGAAAACAGCGATCCTTGCTTCGGTCCTTATCCTTGTATTCGTTACTGCTTCACCTGCCCAGGAAAAATCGCCCAAGACGTTGACGGAGGGATTTTTCCGCCTCTTGATGGAAGACAAGGCCCCTCAGGCGTACGATAATGTCTTTGCCGGGTCCCCGGTACCGAAGCTGAGGCCGGAAGAGTCCAGCGTGATGAGGGAGCAAACCCGGGCTGCCCTGGCGGCGAATGGGAAAATCCTTGGATACGAGCTGATCAGGGAGGAGAAATTCGGTGATTCGGTCCTGCAACTGGTGTATCTTCTGAGATCGGAAGTGATCCCGACAGTGTGGCAATTCGTTTTCTATAAGCCGAAGGCCGAGTGGTATCTGCTGGGCGTCACCTTTTTCGACGACGCCAACGGTCTGGATGCCATGCGATAGTTAGCGCCGAGGTGTGGCGTCAGGGCGCACCGGGGGCACCCCCTGTCAAAACCGGCTATTGACGAACCAATTCATCGCGGTTTATATTATTAGTCGAGGTTCGGCAGGAGGTCGGTAAGATGCCCATCTACGAGTACGAATGTCTTGACTGCGGCAAGAGATTCGAGATATTTCAGAAAATTTCCGAAGAGCCGTTAAAGGAGTGCAGGGCCTGTGGCGGCCGCCTCAACAGGCTTATCTCCATGTGCTCCTTCCAACTTAAGGGTTCGGGCTGGTACGTGACCGATTACAAATCCCCGGTGTCGGCGGCGAAAGGGAACGGCGCCAAACACGAAGGGGAGAAGCGCGAGGAGAAGAAGATAGAAGCGGAAGGCACTAAACCTGAGACAAAGACGGAAAGCGCCAAGAGCGAGACTACCGGGGGGGCGGCATGAAAGCTGGAGATAGGGTCAAATTCCCTTTCGGAAAAAAAGGAGAGATGGAAGGCACGGTCGAGAGGGTCTTCGAAAAAACCGTGTACATAAAGACGGACATGCCACACCAGAAAGGCAAGATAATCAGGAGAAAAGTAAGAGACGTAAAAGCCTAATCCTTCCCGAACGCCTGCTCTTCCAAACGAAGCCGGTAAAATCGACTAAAAAGGCTATTCCCTGTAATAGTCCTGAAGGGGTTTTACCCTCAAATCGCCTTTCTTCATAGTCTCGATGGCATTTACCACCGCCTGGGCGCCCGAGATCGTCGTGGTGTAAGGGATCTTGTACTGCACGGCCCCTGCCCTGATCAGCACCTCGTCGTTCTTCGGCTTCCTACCGCTCGGCGTGTTGATGACGAGGTGGATCTCGCCGTTCTTGATCATGTCGACCACGTGCGGTCTTCCTTCGGATACCTTGTTTACGAGGGTCGTGTCGATCCCGCTGTTCGCGAGTACTTTCCCCGTCCCTCTCGTCGCGTATATCCTGAAACCGAGGTCCGACAACTTCTTCGCGATGAAGACCACGTTCCTCTTGTCCTGGTTCTTGACGCTCAAAAAGACGTTGCCGTCGAAAGGCAGGTTCTGGCCGGCCCCAAGCTGTGACTTCCAGAAAGCGGCGCCGAAGTTGATGTCGATGCCCATCACCTCGCCCGTCGATTTCATCTCCGGCCCGAGGATTGTATCGACGCCGAAGAACCTGTTGAAAGGAAATACGGATTCCTTCACCGCGATGTGACCGACCTCCACCTCGCGCGTGATGCCGAGCTCCGAAAGCTTCAGTCCGGTCATGACCTTAGCGGCCGCCTTGGCCCATTGGACGCCCGTGGCCTTGCTTACGAAAGGGACGGTCCTCGAGGCTCTCGGGTTTACCTCGAGGACGTAGACCACATCGTTCTTGATGGCGTACTGGATATTCATGAGACCGACCACGTTCAGCTCTCTGGCGAGCTGATAGGTGTTCGCCTTTATCCGCTCTATGAGGCCGTCGTCCAACGAATAGGGAGGAAGGGCGCACGCGCTGTCCCCCGAATGGATGCCTGCCTCTTCGATATGCTCCATGATGCCCGCGACGACGCACCGGTCTCCGTCCGCCACCGCGTCCACGTCTATCTCGATGGCGTCCTCCAGGAATTTGTCTATGAGAATGGGGAGGTCAGGGGATGCCTCGTATGCCTTCTCGATGAAAGACTCCAGGTCGGCCTCCGCGTAAACGATCTCCATCGCCCGCCCTCCGAGCACGTAAGAAGGCCTGACTACGACGGGATAGCCTATGGTATGCGCCACTTCCTTGGCCTCGGCAAAAGAGGTGGCGATGCCGTTCTCCGGTTGGGTCAGCTTCAGTTTCTTGAGGAGGGCCTTGAACTTCCCCCTGTCCTCTGCGATATCGATGCTCTCGGGGGTGGTTCCGATGATGTGGACACCCGCCTTCTTCAGAGGCACCGCAAGGTTAAGAGGCGTCTGGCCGCCGAACTGGACAATGACGCCGTCGGGCCTTTCCCTCCTCACGATGTCGAGGACGTTCTCAAGAGTCAGGGGCTCGAAATAGAGCTTGTCGGAGGTGTCGTAATCGGTGCTCACCGTTTCCGGGTTGCTGTTGACCATGATGGTCTCGTAGCCCAGCTCTTTCAGCGCAAGGGCCGCATGGACGCAGCAATAGTCGAACTCTATGCCCTGACCGATCCTATTCGGCCCGCCGCCGAGTATCATGATCTTTTTCTTGCTCGACTCGCGCGACTCGTTCTCAGTCTCATAGGTGGAGTAATAATAAGGCGTGTAGGCCTCGAACTCGGCCGCGCAGGTATCGACCAGCTTGAAGACGCTCTCAATCCCATGCTCCAAGCGCCACTGCCGTACCTCGGCCTCAGTTGTGCCCAAGATAGACCCTATCTGCCTGTCCGAATAACCGTACCGTTTTGCCCTGCTCATGAGCTCGGCGGAGATTCCGCTCTGCCCGGAAAAGAGAGGGAGATCGCTCCTATAAGCCTCAAGCTCGTCCTCGAATTCAACGATCTCCTCGATATTCTTGAGGAACCAGCGGTCTATTTTAGAAAGATTGTAGATCTCGTCTATGTCGATGCCTGCTTTAAGGGCGTACCGTATAAAAAAGACCCTGTCCTTGTTGGGGACTATGAGCTTCTGCCTGATCAGCTCAAGGTCGTCCGGTCCTCTCGGGTGCCTGTCGTCCATGATCCCGTAAGTACCCGTCTCCAACGACCGGAAGCCTTTCTGCAAGGCCTCTTTGAAAGTTCTCCCTATGGCCATTGCCTCGCCCACCGATTTCATCGAGACCGTGAGCGTCTCGTCGGCACCCCTGAACTTTTCAAAGGTGAACCTCGGTACTTTCACGACGCAGTAATCGATAGTCGGCTCGAAGGAAGCGGGGGTCTTCTTCGTAATATCGTTCGGTATCTCGTCGAGGGTATAGCCGACGGCAAGCTTCGCAGCTATCTTCGCGATGGGGAAGCCAGTCGCCTTGGACGCCAGAGCCGAGCTTCGGGACACTCTGGGGTTCATCTCTATGACAACCATCTTTCCGGTGTCGGGATGGACGGCGAACTGGATATTGGACCCCCCGGTCTCGACGCCTATCTCGCGGATGATGGCGATGGCGGCATCCCTCATGGCTTGGTATTCCTTGTCCGTCAGCGTCTGGGCCGGCGCAACGGTGATGGAGTCGCCCGTATGCACGCCCATGGCGTCGAAGTTCTCGATAGAGCAAACGATGACGACGTTGTCCTTCTTGTCCCTCATCACCTCGAGCTCGTACTCCTTCCAACCGATGACGGACTCCTCTATGAGGATCTCGTTGATCATGCTGCTTTCGATGCCCCTCGCCGCGAGGGCCTCGAACTCCTCTACGTTGTATGCGACGGACGCACCGGTACCGCCCAGGGTGTAGCTCGGCCTTATGATGGCCGGAAAGCCTATCTCCCGGACGACCCTTCGCGCCTCGTCCACGCTGTGAGCGAAGCCGGACCTGGGTATTTCGAGGCCGATCCTCTCCATGGCCGCCTTGAATTCCTCTCTGTCCTCGGCTTTCTTTATGGCTGCGTAGTCTGCCCCTATCAGCTCGACCCGGTACTTCTCGAGGACGCCCCTCTCCGAGAGAATCGTCGCCAGGTTGAGCCCCGTCTGTCCGCCGAGCGTCGGCAGGAGCGCGTCCGGCCTCTCCGCCTTTATGATCGCCTCCAGCACCTCCGGTATGAGGGGCTCCACGAAGGTCCTGTCGGCCATGGCGGGATCGGTCATGATCGTGGCCGGGTTGCTGTTGATAAGGATGATCTTGTAGCCCTCCTCCCTGAGGGCCTTGCATGCCTGGCTTCCCGAGTAGTCGAACTCGCAAGCCTGGCCGATCACGATCGGTCCGGACCCGATCAGGAAAATGCTGTTGATATCCTTCCGCTTAGGCATGGCGCTCCTTTTTGAATGCCTCCATGGACTGTCTGAACTTCCCGAAAAGGCCGTAAGAATCGTGGGGGCCCGGCGACGCCTCGGGGTGAAACTGGACCGAAAAAATCGGATAGATCTCGTGCTCCATGCCTTCAAGGGTGCCGTCGTTGAGGTTTATATGCGTTGCCTTCACCGGCTGTCGCCCCAACGATTTCATGTCAACGGCAAATCCGTGGTTCTCCGATGTGATATAGACCCTGCCCGTGGCCAGCTCTTTAACGGGCTGGTTGCCCCCCCGATGGCCGAATTTGAGCTTGTACGTGTCTCCTCCGTAGGCCAGGCCGAGCAGTTGCTGTCCGAAACAGATGCCGAAGATGGGCGCTTTTCCGAAGAGCTTGCGTATCTCGATGACGATATCCGGGACTCCCTTCGGGTCTCCCGGACCGTTCGAGAGGAGGATGCCGTCCGGCGAGAAGGAGAGTATCTCGGCAGCGGTCGTGCGTGCGGGCACTACGATCACCCGGCAACCGGCTTTCTTCAACATGCGGGGTATGTTCATCTTAACGCCGAAATCCATTAAGACGACCGTCAGATCACCTTCCTCGCCGTCGAAGACATAGGGCGCACCGCACGTCACCTTTTTCACAAGGTCTATGCCGAGGATTCCCACCGAAGCCCTGGCCTTATGGACCAGGCTCTCCGGGTCCAGGTCGCTCGTCGAGATCATCGCTTTCATTGCGCCCCTTACCCTGATGTGCTTCGTAAGGGCGCGTGTGTCAACCTCCTCGATTGCCATGATCCCGTGTCGCGAGAGATAGTCGAGGAGCCCCTCCTTCGCCCTGTGATTGCTCGTGATCTTGCTGAACTCTCTGGCGACGAAGGCCTCGACCTTAGGCCCCTCGGATTCCACATCCTCATCGTTTACCCCGTAATTGCCTATCAAGGGGTAGGTCATCGTCACTATCTGTCCACGATACGAGGGGTCGGTGAGTATTTCCTGGTAGCCGGTCATGCTCGTATTGAACACGATCTCGCCTTCCTGCTCTCCCGAAAGCCCTGCTGCCCGGCCCTCAAAGCAGGCCCCGTCCTCGAGCGCGATCAACGCCTTCATGCTTCTCCTCCACAGGCCCTCACGCAGAGACCGCATATGTGGTGGCCGAGATTCCTTTTATTCTTGAACTGCTGCAGCATTGCATAGCATCCCTTGTGGTCGAAGGCTTGAGGCTCGGGCCGTATGCATGACGCAGGACAGGCACCGATACATGCAGCGCATTCGCCGCATCCGAAAGCGAGGGGACGGGCGGGCACGAGGTCCATGTCGACAAGCACCGTGTTGAGCCGCAGCCTGGCTCCGAACAGCGGATGGACAAGCAGGTTGTTGCGGCCTATCCACCCGACGCCCGCCGCCTCCGCTATGTGCTTGTGCGATATATGACCCTTCTGATTCTTCCAGTCCACCATCTGGGAGGCAGCGAAGGGCAGCGCTCGGGCGCCCATTCTTTCGATCGCCTTAGCGAGCTCGTAGGCGATGATGTCGAGCCTGTAATTGACCTGCCGGTAGTGGTGCTGATAGAAGAGGGTCGGCCCGTCCGTAAGCGTCTCCAGAACTCCCCTGGGCAATAGGAGTCCGAAGGAGATCGCAAAAGGGTAGCTGCTGGCAACATCATCCCCCAGGCAGAGGATTCCCCTGTCGTAAGAGGCGAGGGCTGCAACACCCGAGGCGTCTGCACCCAAGGCAGCTATAAGCGCCGTTAAGTCGGCCGTTTTTTCTTCCGCCGTCACTGTGTCCCCATCTTTTTGAAATGGACGAGAAGGGCAGATACCGAGGCAGGAGTGACGCCCGGGATTCGCGCCGCCTGGCCGAGGGAAAGGGGGCGCACCCTGGAAAGCTTTTCGACCACTTCCCGCGACAGGCCCGAAACCTCGTCGTATGCGATGCCGGCCGGGATCAGCCTGTCAGCGAGCCTTCTCGCCCTCTCGACCATCTCCTTCTGTCTTTCCCTATAGCCCCTATATTTTATATTCAACTCGACCTGATAAGCAATCTCCCCGCCGAAGGCACGGATGCGCTCCTCAAGGCCGGTAAGATCGCCCATGCTCACCTCCGGTCTTTTGAGCAGCTCCTCAAGGGTGGAAGGGTTCTTTATCCCCTCAAGGCCGAGGGCCTTGAGGCGCTCGTTCTCCCTTTTGGAAGGAAGAAGCCTGGTAGACGCGAGAAGGGCGCCGAGGGCCTCGATCTGCCCCTTCTTCTCCCTGACCCGCCTGATGCGCTCCTCCGATACGACCCCTATGCGACCCCCTTTTTCTGTGAGTCTGAGGTCCGCGTTGTCCTCCCTCAGGAAAAGACGGTATTCGGCCCGGGACGTGAACATCCGGTAGGGCTCGTCTACGCCCCTCGTCACCAGGTCGTCGATCATGACGCCCATATACGCCTCTTCCCTTCCGAGGACGAAGGGCGCCTCATTCCTCACCTTAAGCACCGCATTGATGCCCGCCGCAAGCCCCTGGGCCGCAGCCTCTTCGTAGCCCGTGGTCCCGTTTATCTGCCCCGCGCAAAAGAGGTTGGCCATACGCTTCGTCTCGAGGGTAGGGTAGAGCTGCGTGGGATAGACGAAATCGTACTCGATAGCGTAGCCGGGCCTTGTGATCTCCGCGTGCTCGAGCCCGGGAATGGTCCGGACCATCCCTGCCTGGACATCGAGGGGCAGGCTCGTGGATAGGCCGTTCGGATAATACTCGGCTGTGTCCCGACCTTCCGGCTCCAGAAAAACCTGATGGCGCACCCGTTCGGCGAACCTCACAACCTTGTCCTCTATGGAAGGACAATACCTAACGCCGGTACCCTTGATCCTGCCCGTGTAGAGGGGCGACCTGGGAAGGGCGGACCGTATGATATCGTGCGTCTTGCCGTTCGTATAGGTCACGTAGCAGGCTACAAGGTCGCGCTCGATAGACCCCGTAAGAAACGAAAAGGGGCGCACCGGCTGATCGCTCCACTGGGCGGGAAGTTGCGAGAAGTCTATCGTGTTGCCGTCGAGCCTGGGGCACGTGCCTGTCTTCAGCCTGCCCAGCTCTAAGCCGATCTCGGAAAGGCAGGCGGAGAGGCCCGAAGATGCAGCATCGCCCATTCTTCCGCCCGGCCCGCACTCATTGCCTATGTGGATGAGGCCGTTCAAAAAGGTGCCCGTAGTAAGCACTACCGACCTCCCCTCGATGCGCTCACCCCATGCCGTCTCGACCCCTGTCACCCGCCCCTTGTCCCAAAGCAGCCGCTCTACAGCCGCCTGCCGGAGGCGCAGACCTGGCTGACGCTCGAGGGCCGATTTCATCGCCAGGCAATAGCGAGCCTTATCCGCCTGGACGCGCGTGGCCCGCACCGCGGGCCCTTTTTTCATGTTGAGGGTCCGGAACTGGATGCCCGTCTCGTCCGTCACGCGCGCGATGCGGCCGTCAAGGGCATCGATCTCCTTCACGAGGTGGCCCTTCCCCAATCCCCCGACAGCCGGGTTGCAGGACATGTGGGCGACCCTGTCCAGGTTCATAGTCAGAAGAAGGGTCTTCGCGCCCATGCGGCTGGCGGCGAGGGCCGCTTCACAGCCCGCGTGGCCAGCGCCGACCACGATCACGTCATAGATGCCCATTCCCTTCGAGACCTCCGCGCAAGATCGGCCGCTGAGGGGCGGCGGCTTTCCCTCAGAAGGGCGCCCCTTGCCCGCATAATTGGTAGACGAAAAGATTACAAGCGGAAAGATTCAAGCCCGTGCCGATCGCGGCTACCACATAATTGTACACGCTTTTAACGCCCGAATCCATAGCCCTTTCCCTTCTCCGCCCGTCAGCCGGAGGCAACGATAAGACCGTGAAAAGGGAATCTTCGTGGATCACGCCTTCAGGGCGGTGCCGGCCTTTTCCGTTGACGGGAAACAGAGTTCCTGAATGCATTCGCCTGCAAGCAGCGAAAAGGTGTTGAAAAATTACGAAAAATATATTAAACAATCTATTTTACGAGGAGAAGCAATGAAGTATCCTATAACGCGCGAAGGCCACGAAAACCTGAAGAAGGACCTCGAGTACCTGAGGAACACGAAACGGCCCAAGATACTGGTAGCCATAGAGGAGGCCAGGGCCCACGGGGACATATCCGAAAATGCCGAGTATGAGGCCGCCAAAGAAGAATACCAGTTCCTGCATAAAAAAATCGGCGAACTCGAAGAGACGCTCAAGCAGTGCGAGATAGCGGAAATAAAAAAGAGCCCGAACGGCAAGGTAGACTTCGGCGGACGGGTTTCACTGAAGAACCTTGATACCGATGAAGAGGTTGTCTATACTGTGGTAGGACCCTTCGAATCGGATATAGAAAAAGGACGGATATCGATGAGTTCCCCCCTCGGCCGCGCGCTCATGGGAAAAGGGGTTGGGGACGAAGTGACCTTTTCAGCCCCTGGCGGCGAAAGGACCTATGAGATCATAAAGATAGCCTGGCCCCCGGCCCCCGGCGCCTGATTCCTTAAACGCTCTCAAGACCGCCTCTCAGCGCTTCTTCCCGACTTCACCTTCCGCGTAAGATTTCTTGAGCTCCCGCTTCAGGATCTTCCCGGCCGGGCTCTTGGGCATTTCCTTGACCGCTATATACTCTTTGGGCACTTTGAAAGGCGAAAGGCGGGACTTGAGAAAAGCCTTGACCTTGTCGGGCTCCAGGGTGCTCCCCGGCTTGGGCACGATAAAAGCGGCCAGCCTCTCGCCCCATTCCTTGTCGGGAAGGCCCACGACTGTGCACTCTTCTACGCCGGGCCAGCCATAGAGCGCCTCTTCTACCTCCCGGGGATAGACATTCTCGCCGCCTGTAATGACGAGGTCCTTGAGGCGGTCGACAATCGAGAGATAGCTCTCAGGGTCAAGGACGCCGATGTCGCCCGTGCGCAGCCAGCCTCCTTCCCAAAACACGGCCGCCGTTTCTTCGGGGTTGTTCAGGTACTCTTTCATCACGGCCGGCGACCTCACGCAGATCTCACCCTGCTCACCCTGCTCCACTATTCTGCCCTTAACGTCCCTTACCTGGACCTCCACGCCATGGCAGGCCTGACCGACCGTGCCCGCAACATGCCTGTCGGGATAGTAGTGGTTGAAGGTAATGGGCATACATTCCGTCATTCCGTATGATTCCGCAATTGTTATGCCTGTCCGCTCCTTCCATCGCTTGACGATCTCGAGTGCCATCGAAGCCCCGGCAGAGAAGCAGTAGCGCAGCGGCCCCAGCCTTTCCTTCAGGTCGGGAAGGCCGAGGAGCCGGATATATATGGTTGGAACGGAAAAGAACTTAGTTATGCGCCCTTTTTTGAGTATGTCGAGGATCTGATCCATGTCGAAGGCGGGCAAAAGCTCCAGGCAGCCGGAGCTGAAGATCGTGGAATTCATGATGTGCATCTGGCCGAAGACATGGTTGAAGGGAAGAAAGCACAAGGCCAGGTCGTTCTCGGTTGACCTTTCATAAACGGCAATGCTGTAGGCGGAAAAGAAGACGCCCTCGTGCTTGAGCATCACTCCCTTCGGCACCCCTGTCGTGCCACCTGTATAGAGTATGGCGGCCGCGTCCGTGCGCTCCCTGTCGACCGCCTTGAAGGTGCCCGTTCCCATGTCCATGAGACGGCTGAGGTCCATATCGCCGCCCCGGCAGATTACCTTCTCGATCCCGCTCGATGTCCGGATCTTCTCGATGTCCTGCAGTTTGCCCTCGGCTATGAAAATGAACCTGGGCCTTGCATGGCTCACCAGGTTCTTCAGCTCATCGCCGACAAGCAGGCCGGAGAGTGTTACGGCGATGCCGCCTGCTTTGAGCACCCCGAAGTAGAAAATGATCCAGTCGGCCGAATTTGGGGCGCAGAGGGCTACCAGATCGCCGGCCTTGAGACCGATTGTCATGAGGCCGGTTGCGACGCGATTTGCCCGCTCGTTGAGCTCGGCGTAGCTAAGCTCCCTGTCTCCCTCCCGGACAGCAGGCCGTCCGGGGAAAAAAAGCGCCGATTGTTCCAGGTTCGTTGCGATATTCACCAATTGCTCCTTAAAGCGGTTACGATCGTGGCTCCTCCAACCCGAAGTGCTTTTGGCAGATCTGCTGGAGGACCACTTCAACCTCCTGCCGGAAAGCTTCGTATCTCCTCATAAAATCGCGAGCCTCCTCCGTGAGTCGCGAGCCTCCCCCGGAGACGCCCCCCACCCTCCGCTCAAGGAGGGCGAAGCCGAGGCGGCTCTCCATGGTGCGGAGCATGAGCCACGCCTTCCTGTACGACATTTTCATATCGGCGGCGGCCCTGTGCAGCGACCCCGTCGCCTCGACCCTGTGTAACAGCATGTCAGGTCCCTCCCCAAAAGCCTTCCCTTCGCAGTCGAGCCATACCTTGTATGCAATCTTGAGCGGACCCATCGGTCAATTGTAACGATACTCGTGACGGCTGTCAAGCTACGGTTAGAGACTAGGCCGCGAACGTGAGCATTCTTCCCGTCCATTGCGTCCGGGGGCGACCCGTATTAGCTTCTAATAGCAAGGCCTCCGCTTGAATTAACCGGGGCCCGGCGTAATATTCTCACGAGGTGTTCCATGAAAGTCAGCGCGAGAAACGCACTTCCCGGAACTGTAGCAAGCATCAGGAAAGGGGTTGTTAACTCAGAGGTAATCCTCACTTTGAAGGGAGGAATACCGGTTGTCGCCATCATAACGAACGCGGCGGTAGACAATCTCGGATTGAAAGAGGGGATGGCCGCGTATGCGATAATCAAGGCGAGCTCCGTGATGGTCGGGGTGGAATAGCGCTCCTCAGCCTTTGCCGTCAGAAGCGGGGAAAGCTTCAGTCTCGATTCAGAACCTCCTGGTTCCCGAAGGCCCGTCCTTACGGCGTCCCCCTGCCCCTTTGCCGGTTTTTCGTTGACAGGCTTCGAAAACTGCAATAAAATATGCCAGTACGCTTCTTTGTTGCTCTATTCTTTCGTGAAGTTGAGCGGGCCAAATCCGTTGGCCTGCTTCGGTTTTCGGCCAATGCTGGGTTGACAAAATATTGCATGATGCTGACAATATTAGAATCCGGCTGGGACGTATCCCGAGAAGGAAGCATTTAGAGCCTGTTTACCGACATGCGAACTTTATTGCTCAATCCACCCTCCTTCAAGGGCTTCGACGGTAGTGCGGGTTCGCGCTACCAGGCATGCCGGGAGGTCCGTTCCTTCTGGTACCCGACCTGGCTAGCCTACCCCGCGGGAATGATCGGAGAGGCCCGGTTGCTAGATGCATCGGCCGAAGGAATGTCGCGGGAAGAGACGATCCGCGAGGCAGGCGGCTACGAATTGGTCATTATTCACACCGGTACGGCAACCTTCGAGCACGATGCGGCCCTGGCAGGCGCGATCAAGGATGGCTACCCGCAGATGATGGTCGGCATGGTCGGCCCTCACGTGACCGTCTTTCCGGAAGAGAGCCTCCTTAAGGCGCCGGCCGTAGATTTTGCTGCCGTCGGCGAATTTGACGATACTGTCGTTGAAATAGCCCGGGGCAAGGCGCTTCCCGACGTAAGGGGCATCGTCTTTCGCCGGCAAGGATCGGTTCATAGGACTGCCCAAAGGCCTCTCATCGACGACCTCGACCGTCTCCCTTTTGTGACAAGCGTCTACGCGAGGGACCTGCACATAGAGAATTACTACATAGGATATCTGAGACACCCCTATGTCTCCGTCTATGCGGGCCGGGGCTGCCGTGGCCGCTGCACTTACTGCCTGTGGCCGCAGACCATAGGGGGCGGTGTTTACCGGGTGCGGAGCGCGGACAACATCTACGAGGAGATGTCCCTGGCAAAGAAGCTCTTCCCCCAGGTAAAAGAGTTCTTCTTCGACGACGACACATTCACCGACCATCCACGGCTTGAAGAGGTCGTCCGGAAGGTCGGCACCCTGGGCATTACCTGGTCGTGCAATGCAAGGGCCAACCTATCGAAAAAAACGCTCCACGTCCTCAAAGAGAATGGGTTGCGTCTCCTAACGGTGGGATTTGAATCGGGAAATCAGAAGATTCTAACGAACGTCAGAAAAGGTATCAGCCCGGAGGGAGCGCGCAAGTTTTCGAAAGCGGCAAAAGAAGCGGGCATACTCATACACGGCACATTCATATTGGGACTCCCGGGCGAAACGAGGGAGACCATAGAAGAAACCGTGCGATTCGCGCGCGAAATTGACCCTTACAGCATCCAGGTCTCCCTTGCAGCTCCCTATCCCGGAACGGCGCTTTACGAAGAGGCAAGGCGTGAGGGCTGGCTTACCGGCGATGGGTCCGGGCTCGTGACCGACGGCATCCAGAATTCGGTTATCTCGTACCCCTGGCTCTCGAGCGAGGAGATATTCGAGGCTGTCGAGCGCTTCTACCGGCGCTTCTACCTGAGGCCTACCCCCATCTTGAGGATCCTGAAGGAGATGATCGGGGACAGGCATGAATTCACCAGGAGGATCAGGGAAGGGAGAGAGTTTTTTTCATTCATGGCCAAGCGAAAGGCAGCGCTTTCGTAGCGGAGGAGGTAAACTGGGTCAGATACCTTTGAGTGACGGCAGATATCTCGTAATCTCGGCCGATGACTTCGGCCGTTCTTCGTCGATCAACCTGGCTGTCGCGACGGCCTTCGGCCGTGGCTTGCTCACTTCGGCGAGTATCGTCGCAGGAGGCGAGGCCTTCGAAGAGGCCGCCGGCCTGGCCGTCCGGAGCCCCCGGCTTTCGGTGGGACTCCACGTTACGCTCTCGGACGGCCGCCCGGTCCTTCCGCGGGCGGCAGTTCCGGACCTGGTCGATGACGATGGCTGCTTCGCCCGTAAACCCTTGCGGGCCGGCATCGCTTACTGGAGGTTGAGAAGGTCCGTCGGCGATCAGATCGAGTCAGAGGTGCGGGCGCAGTTCGACAAGGCTGAAGCGGCCGGCATCCATCCCACCCATGTCGACTGTCACCACCACCTCCACATCCATCCTGTGCTGTTCGAGATAATTGCGAGGGAGGCGGCCAAAAGGGGCGCTGCCTGGATAAGGATTCCCAGAGAGCCCTTGCCTTTCCTTCTTCGCCTTCACGGGCCCAGGTTCGATGGAAGGGCCTTTGCCGCCTGGCTCGTTTTCGGGCTTCTTGCCCGACGGTGTCTGAGGATAGCCGGCCGGTACGGGCTGCGGGTCCTGGACAACGTCTACGGGCTCTCCGGTACCGGCAGAATAGACGAGGAATATCTCCTTGCCCTTCTGCCCCGCGTGCGAGGTGAGACGAACGAGATATATGTCCATCCTGACATGGCTTCTGTTCAGGGATTGGCAGAAATGAAAGCGGTTGCGTCAAGGCGGGTCAAGGACACGCTGAAGGCCCTGGGCTTCGTGCTCGTCGGTTTCAGGGAGCTTTCCGACCGGCCGGCGGGTCTCCGATTGGCGGCCGAAGGGGCAGCGAAAACATGAAGACGCTCATAGTGATCCTTATCGCGACCATGTGCACGGCAGTCGGAGAAACCTTCCTCAGTCTGGGCATGCGGAGGATCGGCCTGGAGAACCCTTCCTTCTGGAGGTGGTTCCTGCTCGTTGCCACAAACCCTTTCGTGCTTGTCGGGGTGTTTTGCGTGACCTGCTTCTTTTTTCTCTACCTAGCTGCCCTGTCATGGGCCGATCTCAGTTTTGTTATGCCCCTAACGGCCCTCTCCTACCTTTTTGCGGCAGTACTCGCCAGGGTTTTCCTAGGAGAACAGATCTCATGGCTGCGATGGACGGGGATCTTTGTCATCGTGGTCGGAATAGCGCTTGTGGCGGCAGAGGAGCGCCATCAACGGACAGTCGATATCCGCGCGAAAACCGCTCTCAGGTACTTCCTGGGCAAAAATAGGAGCTGACACCCATGCAGGTTTCCACGGAGGATTATGTCTCAGATGCTCATCGATAACCTTCATCTTCTCTCGCCCGAACCTGAAGAAAGGCCGTACGCCGAGTATAGCCAGGACCTAGCGGACCGGGCCTTGCAGGCCGTTGAGAAGACTGCCCACTACTTCATCCGCAGCCAGTATCCGGATGGTTACTGGTGGTTCGAGCTGGAATCGAACGTGACGATAACGGCAGAGTACCTCATGCTCCTCCACTTCGCCGGCATCGTGGACGACGAGAGGGATAGGAAGGTTGCCAACTATATCCTGAAGCATCAGCGACCTGACGGGACATGGGCGATATACAAGGGCGGCAGGGGCGACATCAGCACGAGCGTGGAGGCTTACTTCGCCCTGAAGCTGGCGGGGTATTCCTCGCAGGACCCGCGCATGACGCGGGCGCGAGAGTTCGTCAACGAAGCGGGTGGTCCGGGAGAAACAAGGTTCTTCACCAAGATATTCCTTGCCCTTTTCGGCCAGTACGACTGGAAAGCGATCCCGTCGGTCCCGGTAGAGATCGTGCTCGTGCCTCCGTGGTTCCCCATCAACATCTATAACTTTTCAAGCTGGGCAAGGGCCACCTTTGTTCCATTGTCTGTCGTCCTAGATGCAAAACCCGTCAGGGCAATAAGCGATGGCCGGGGCATTTCCGAGCTCTTCGTCGGGGACGAAGCCGGCAGGTCGCGTACGAGGCGGGAGCCGATCCTCTCATGGAAGCGCTTCTTCTCGCAGCTCGACAGGCTGATAAAGGCAACCGAGGAGAGCCGCCTCCGGTCATGGAGAAAGAAGGGTCTGGAGCAGGCCCTTCGCTGGGTGCGTGAACATCAGGAGGAGACAGGCGACTGGGGCGGGATACAACCGGCAATGGTCAATTCCATCCTCGCCCTCCTCGTCCAGGGCCACGACCTCTCATTCGAGCCGGTGAGGAAAGGATTAGAAGCGCTGGAAAGGTTTACCATCGAGCGGGAGGACGAGATGCTCCTCCAGTCGTGCATCTCCCCCGTGTGGGACACGGCCCTTACTGCCCTTGCCCTTACTTCTTCGGGTATGAAGGAAAACCACCCGGTCCTGACAAAGGCCTGCCAGTGGCTGGCAGATAAGCAGATCTTTAAGAAGGGAGACTGGAGTGTGAAGAGGCCCGACCTTGAGCCGGGCGGGTGGGCTTTTGAATTCGTCAACAACTGGTACCCCGATGTGGACGACACCGCCATAGTGCTTATGCTTGTGAACAAGTGCGGAGAGGAAAGGTTCCTCACGCCCGAGAATCACAAAAGAGCGGTCGAGTGGGTACTCGGCATGCAGGGTAAAGACGGCGGATGGGGGGCCTTCGATGTCGACAACAACGCGGAGGTGCTGAACCAGATACCCTTCGGGGACCTTGAGGCTATGATAGACCCTAGCACGCCCGATATCACCGGGAGGGTCCTCGAGCTGCTCGGCTGCATCGGCTACCCCCGCTCCCATAAAATCGTAAAGGCGGCTGTCAGGTTCCTCAAGAAAACGCAGGAGAAGGACGGGCTCTGGTACGGCAGATGGGGGGTAAACTACCTATACGGGACATGGTCTGTCCTTGCAGGCCTGAACTCCATCCGGGAGAACATGACGAGACCCTATGTGAGAAAAGCTGTGGCTACCCTCAAGGAATGGCAGAACGCCGACGGCGGATGGGGTGAGGCTTGTGAATCCTACGCGAACCCGCGGGCGAGGATGCCCTGGAAAAGCACCGCCTCTCAGACCGCCTGGGTGGTCATGGCGCTGATAGCAGCCGGAGAGGGTATGTGCCGGGAAGTGATTAATGGAGTGCGGTTCCTCCTCCAGACGCAGGCTCCCGACGGGACCTGGGCGGAGGAGGATTTCACGGCCACCGGTTTTCCTAAGCATTTCATGATAAAATATCACAACTATCGGAACTGCTTCCCTCTCATGGCTATAGGCAGATTTCTCGCGGCGGCCCAAAAGGGCAAATCTCCCCGATAATGACGAAGGCTTTGGTGACTGGAGCGACCGGTTTTATCGGGTACCACGTGGCAAAGGTTCTCGAAAAGAAGGGTATCGCCGTACGCGCCCTCGTGCGGGAGGGCTCGGAACTTTCCGCATTCGCGGCCATCGACGCGGAGCAGGTGCGGGGCGACCTTCGGGATTATGGGGCCGTCCTCCGGGCCGAAAGAGGCTGCGACAAGGTCTACCACGTGGGCGCAGATTATCGGCTGTGGGTGCGGGACCCGCAAACCATGTACGATGTGAACGTCAAGGGCACGGTCAACGTTATGCGGGGGGCGCTGGAAGCAGGCGTCTCAAAGGTGGTCTACACCAGCACCGTAGGCGTGCTCTCGCAGGAGAAAAATGGGAAGCCGGGCAACGAGGCAACGATCGCCCGCATCGAGGACATGACGGGACATTACAAAAGGTCGAAATTCCTCGCGGAGAAAGAGGTATTGGGCTTCGTCGAAAAAGGGCTGAACGCCGTGATCGTCAACCCCACTGCGCCAATTGGCGCTATGGACAGAAAACCGACACCCACGGGAAAGATAATAGTCGATTTTCTGAATGGGAGGATGCCGGCCTATCTCGATACGGGTCTCAATTTCGTGGATGTGGAGGATGTGGCAGAAGCGCATGTGTCTGCATCGGAGTCGGGCGTTACCGGGGAGAGGTACATATTGGGGAACGCCAACCTCACATTGAAACAGTTCCTTGGGATCCTGGCCGGACTGACCGGGAGGGAGCCGCCCCGGTGGAGGCTTCCCTATTGGCCTGTGCTCTGTCTCGCCAGGCTGAGTGAGGGCCTCTCCAAGGTGACGCGGACCAGGCCGGCGATTCCCGTTGACGGCGTCCGGATGGCGCGCCATTACATGTTTTTCGATTGCTCGAAGGCAGTAAGGGATCTGGGGATGGCGCAGAATTCAGTTGAAATGGCGGCCCGGAAGGCAATAGAATGGTATATAGGGAAAGGTTACGTAAAGAGGCCTTTGTCGGGGGGATAACATGACTGAGAACGATCTCGACAAAAGGAAGGACCCGGCGGACAGACGGCTCGGAGACGAGTGGCTCGACTGGAACGGGTCGACGGACCCCAATGACTCAGAGATTGACGAGAAGCTCACCACGTTTCTCACGCTGGCCGCCGGCGCGGTCCTTATATTTCTCGCGTGCTTGCAGCTAGGGTGGTATCTCGCCAAGCCCAGGTTCGAACAGCTTAGCCCGCTTCTATCGAGCCTCATCGAGTGGTCGGCCCTGGCGCTGGCCGCCATGGTCTTTATTCTGGTAGTGCTGGAGACGATCCTCCTCTTCAAATTCCGAAAATCGCTCTTCCCGTATATCTGGGGGGCGAAGTTTCTCCTGTCCCTTCTCTCGAAGAGCCTATGGCTCGGAGAGAAGCTCGGTATAAACAGGGACAGGGTGAGCAACTCCTTTATCAAGGTCCACAACCTGATGGTAAAAAGCCACGCCAGGGAGCTGAATGCGGACACGCTCCTGATCCTTCTGCCCCGGTGCCTTGAAAAGGATGCCAGACGGCAGGTAGTAGAGAGGGCTAACGGGAGGGCCGTCCAGGTCGTCACTGCCGCGGGCGGCGAAGAAGCAAGGAAGGCGATCAGGCAATACAGACCCTCCTTGATCCTTGCGATCGCGTGCGAAAGGGACCTCATCAGCGGCATCAGGGACGTGGCTGAGAAGATACCCGTCCTCGCCATACCGAACAAGAGGCCGGAGGGACCATGCAAGAATACGCATCTGCAGCTCGATGCCCTTGATGACGCCCTCTCGTTTATCACGGCCAGGACGGGCAAGGCCACCAACCATTGAAGCCTCCGGCCCGAAGCCCCAGCTGAGTGCAGCGCCATGCGTTTTTCACCAGGTCTTTCAGCGGCCCTCACGGGCCATTTTTTTAAGAACGCCCTCGCGGGACGGAAGCTGTTTCCCCTTGTCCTCATGTTGGAGCCGACGCACAGGTGCAATCTCTCGTGCGCCGGCTGCGACCGTATAAGACTCTATGAAAAGAGCCATGCACCCGACCTCACGCTCGATGAATGCTTTGAAGCCGTCTCGTCGTCAGGCGCCCCGGTGGTTACGGTTACGGGCGGCGAACCGCTCCTGTACGCCGGCTTGAAAGAGCTTCTCGCGGGTCTTTTCAATATGAGACGGCACGTGTATCTTTGCACGAACGGACTGCTGGCGAGCTCTTTCGTAGGGGCTTTCGCGCCCGACCGACGCCTGACGCTCAGTTTCCATGTCGATGGCACAGAAGAAACGCACGATCGCGTGACAGGCCGGCCGGGGTCATTCGCGACGACAATTGAAGCCATAAAGCGTGCCAAAGAGAGGGGTTTCCGTGTGTGGACGAACACCTCAATCTACAAATGGACTCAAACGAAGCGCCTGATCGACCTCTTCTCCCTTTTGAAAGATCTACGGGTGGACGGTATTCTTGTCTCGCCTGCCTTCGGGTATGAGAGCGTCCGTGACGATATTTTCCTGTCAAAGGAGGAGGCAGCGGTAAAATTCACAGAGATGCGAAAGAGTCTTCGCGGCCTCCCGATGACCGGCACCCCTCTCTACTTCGATTTCCTTGAGGGAAAAGGGGAGATGGCTTGCACCCCCTGGGGCAGCCCGACGCGAAACCCCTTTGGCTGGAAGTCGCCCTGTTATCTCATTACCGATACTTACCACGCCTCTTTTTCCGACCTTATGGAAAAGACCGAGTGGAAGGCATACGGGCCGGGCAGGGACGAACGCTGCACGAATTGCATGGTCCACAGCGGCTTCGAGCCGACCGCGATGCGGAAGGTATTCACCTGTCCCCGGACGATGCTCCGCCTTTTGTTGTGGAACATCCTTCCCTCCTGATGGAAGCACTCCTGTCCCAAATCCTGGGCACGATCGCGCTGAGACCCTATTTCGTCGCCTTTCTTCTATCCTATTTCCTGGCCTGTTCGCTCCATCTCGGATTGAAGCGGGCCCTCCTCTTCGCGGTCTTCGGATACGCTATAGCGTGGGCCTCTGAATACTCATCCATACATAACGGCGTCCCTTACGGCCGCTATTTTTATATCGAAGCGACAAGGGGACGGGAGCTTTGGGTCCTCGGCGTGCCGTTCATGGATTCGATGAGCTTTGTCTTCCTCGCTTATGCATCCTACACGATGGCCCTTTTCACGATCTCCCCCGTGTTGCCGGCAGGCGGCCTCTACCTGCTTGAAACCAGAAAGATCAGAGGCTCATTCGGGGTGCGCCTCATGGGGGCGTTCTTCTTTATGTATCTGGACATCATTATAGATCCGGTGGCCCTGAGAGGCGACAGGTGGTTCCTCGGCCGGCTGTACGGCTACGGGAGGGAAGGCGCTTACTTCGGGATCCCCATCTCGAATTTCATCGGATGGCTCTGCGTCGGCTTCCTCCTTATCTACGCGTTGCAGCTGATAGACAGGCTTCTCCCCAGGAAAGACCTTTACGGTTCCTCCTTTCCCCGGAGGTATCTTTTTGGGCCGGCCCTCTATTTCGGCATCATCATATTCAATCTCACTATTACCTTTCTCATCGGCGAGTACAACCTGCTGTGGGCGGGCATCTTCATAGCGCTCCTGCCCTCCCTCCTGCTTGCCTCGGCCGTGAAGAAGAAGCTTTGCGGAGCCGGGCGCGATTCGGCCCTGGAGGCGCATGTGAGAGATTTCCCCGGTGTTGTGGTACCGGGAAGAGACACGCCTAGGAAAGGATCGCCCTGTTACAGCAACTGAAGCAGGTTGTTTAAAGCCAGGGCCAGGCTGTGTGACGCAATGTTCGAGCTGCGGCGGAGTTTTATGCCGTGGACCAGCAAACGGGGCCGCGAAAGGAATAGCCGGACCGCCCTATAGGTCCTGTACGTACCGGTGCTGTCGCAGACGGCCCGGGGGTCGAAGGGGAGATCCTCGGAAGCACCGTCGCTTACACCCCTGATGGCTAAAAAGGAAAGCCCGTGCGCCAGCGAGAGCCGGGCCAGGACGAAGGTCTCCATGTCACAGACCGGAAGGGGAGTGCCGGAGGGCACTATACGGACGATCTCCTCCTTCTTCATCGGCTCCGAAAGGGTAAAAAATGTGCCCGCCCTGATGGGGATGCGTGCGGATAAGGCCTTCAGGAGCCCTCCTTGATCGGGCAGGGAAATCGTATCGAAGCCTTTCTTGTTGGTCAGGCAGACCTGTGAGGCCCAGATGAGATCCCCGACCCCGGCATCATGGGTGAGGGCACCACAGTAACCGAGGGAGACCGCTGCATCGGCTTTTTCTGTCTCCATCAGGCGAAGAAAAACGCGAGTTGCACTCTCCATGCCTACACCGGTCTCTGCGGCCACTATCGTGTGGGAGGGGTGGCCGAAGCGGAAGACCCTGAAAGGGAGGCCCGACAATCTTGTCTTACTCCCCAGCATTCTGCTTGCCTCCCCGATCTCCCTCGGAACGGCCCAAAAAAGGAGCAACCTCATAATGCCCTATTTTACTACCTGCCGCCCGGTCTTGTGAAGCCTGCGGAGGAATTGTGACAATCGCCTCTATTTTTTTCCTTACGCTCATAGCGCTCGGAGGCGCCTATCTCGTTCTTTCCCTCCTGTGCGTGCTGAGCTTCTTCGGTAAGTCCCGCCCGGAGAAGACGGTCCATTTGCCCCCGGAGGATTCGTTGGCCGTCTCCATACTCAAACCGATAAAGGGCTTCGACCCCTCCATGGCCGGGAATTTGGAGAGCTTCCTCGCCCAGGAGTATCCCCGCTTCGAGGTGCTCTTCGGCTTTCGCGACCCGGAAGACCCCGCCCTTCCTTTCGTTAAAAGAATGGCGGCGGAGGCGCCCTGCGAAGCCCGCGTCGTCGTCAGCAACACGGGCGCGGGCGCCAACGATAAGGTGCTCAGCCTCCAAGCGCTGGCGGATAATGCCCGCTATTCGATGCTGGCTCTTTCAGACAGCGACATGGTTGTCGATAGGGACTATCTCAGCCTGATAATCGGTGAGTTCCTTCGGGCGGGGAAGACGGGGATAGTGACCTCTCTCTACAAGATATCGAGACCCGTCTCCGTCGGGAGCGCCCTCGAATCGCTCACCATTGCCCTCGACTTCATCCCATCGGTCCTGGTGGCCAGGCGCATGGAAGGGATTACCTTCGGACTGGGCGCCTCCATCCTCATCTCCAAGGAGGTCCTTCGCGACATCGGCGGGTTCGCAGCCATCGCAGATTATCTCGCAGACGACTACCAGCTGGGCAACAGGTGCTGGCAAAAGGGATACGATAACGTTCTCAGCGCCCGTGTGATCGAGAACCGGGTCGGGCCTATGAGTATAAGGGAACACCTGGTCCACCAGCTGCGCTGGGCGAGAACCCAGAGGGTATCGAGGCCGACGGGGTACCTCGGATACGGCATTAGCCACTTATTCCCTTTCACCCTGCTTTTCTTCCTAATCTGTCCCGGTGTCAAGCCTGCTGCCTTGATTGGTCTGGCCCTTGCCCTGCGTTACGCCCTCGCCCTTTCCCTCTATAGAAAAGTGGTCGCCGATGCGGCCTGGCTCAGATGGCTTTTCCTAATACCTTTCAAGGACGCCCTCAGCTTCCTTGTTTGGCTCTGGAGCTTCGCCGGCTCGAAGGTGTACTGGAGGGGGGCCTATTACCGGACCGTAAGAGGGGGGAAGATGGTGAAAATTGATGGCGGCAGTTGAAGGGCTTGCAGCGTCTGCTATCCGCGTGCTATCCTGAGGCGGAGTTTATGGCCATTGCTGCAAAGCTGCTCCTCCTTTCTTCGCTTCCGCTCATGACAGCATGCGCGAGCGCATCGCCGGACATGTGCGGGCCGGCCCCTATTCCAGTCGAGGCGCGGGAAGGCGGGTCAAAGGCCGATAAGCAGAAAGGGATGACGCCCGATGGCGGCAGCTCCGGGCAGGCCGCCGGCAAAGCGCCTGGAGCCGAAAGACCGGCCGGGAAGGCCGGCTTCGCTGCCGTGCCGGTGCCTTTCGTGGCTACTACGCCGAACGAAGGCACTTCTTATGGGGCGCTGGCTGCCTTTCTCCTTTACAACCGGCAGGGCGAGGTCACAAAGCTCGTGGCGCCCCAGGTAAACTACAACCGGAATTTCGGGTACACCGGTACTCTCTACGGGGCCTTCTATCCCAAGCCGGAGCGCCAGCTCGAGGTCAACCTCTCCCAGTCGACCATCATAAACCAGGACTACGACGCAAGGTTCCGGGACAAGACGCTTCTCGACAACAAGCTCGAAACGAAGGCCTACGCCGGTGTTTTTGCCGACGGCTCCGCCCGTTTCTTCGGATTTCAATCGGAGAGCCAAAGGCGGAACCAGACGAACTATACCGACCGGGAATCGGGCCTTGACATCTCCGCCGGCTACGACATCGTCAAGCACTTTCAGGTGGCCCTGGGCGATAGAGTGAGGGATGTCAGCATCGGCCACGGGGCCCTGACGGGCCTGCCCTTTATCGGCAGCCGCTTTACTGAAAATCAGGTGCCTGGTGTAAACGGGTTTACCGCCCACGTCCAGAGAGTGGCCTTTATTTACGACTCCATGGATTCCCGCATCACTCCTACTTCGGGCCTTTACGGGAGGGCGATTTTCGAGACGAGCAACGCACTGCTCGGCTCGGTCGCCAGTTTTCAGCGCTACGAACTCGAGGCAAAGGGTTATCTCCCTCTCTACGACGCTCGTTCGGTAACTGTCGCCCGCTTTGCCTATAACCAGGTCCTGGGCAGTAACGTACCCTTTCTTGAGCAGAGTGTCCTGGGCGGGGAGAACACGCTACGCGGTTACGGCCGTAATCGGTTTATCGACAACAGCTTCTTCCTCGGGAACGTCGAGGAGCGGATTCGTCTGGGTCGCCTGAACCTGTTCGACGTAGATGCCGAGGTCGAAGCCGCGCCTTTTCTCGACGCAGGCACTGTAATGAGGGACATTTGGTACATCCGTCGGAGGAATTTCAAGTACAATCCGGGGATCGGCTTCAGGGGCATAGTCAGGCCGAATATAGTGGGCCGCGTAGATATGGGCGTGGGCAAAGAGGGGATTGCGGTTTTCGCGGGGTTGGGCTACCCTTTTTAGCGACTACCTAACTCTCCGAATTGAACTTCTCGAGGGTAGAGATAAACTCGAGGAGCCCCACCTTCCTCTCCCTGTCAACGTCATTGAACTGGACGCCCATGTTGATCCTCTGGGAGTCCCGCTGTATGTTTCTTATGTTTCCCGCAATTTCGAGCCTATCCTCCACACCAGGTAATTGCACGTAGAAGACGACCATGTCGTTCACCCTCACATCGGGGAGTACCTGGTCAGCCGATCCTTTTATCATTGTGAAGTTGCATCCGGCACCGCTTATATCGACGATAATGCCATCCCCGACGACATTACGGTCCTTCGTCTTCTCGCCGCTCCTGATGTCAGCGGGAAGATAGCACTCGATCCTTCTGTTCGATCGGAGGCTCCGTCGGAAAACTGAAGTCGGATAGGAGATGAACAACAACCTTAGGGGATCGGTCGTCATGCCCAGCAACTCGGATCGAAAGCCGAAAACATCGCCGCCGTTGATGTATCGGACGGTGATCTTGTTGCCTTTGAACAGCTTGCTCGTGATAGAACCAAAGGCGCCGGTGGACGGATATTTTATTATCAGCCAGTGGCCCGCAAGATAACCCACGGAGATACTGCTCATCTTGATCGAGACCCCGCTTATCTCGACCTGCAAGGGCACACCGACAGGGAAGAAGAATTTCTTGCCGGATTTGCTCGGATCGTTCGAGGTTATCCCATCTTCACCACTCTTATTTTCAGCCGTCATATCAGCTTCACTCCTCCATCGGAATCGCCGCCTCCATGCAGGCGGGGAACTGCTCACCTCCCGCCAAGGGCCTCTATCGGCGAGAAAGCGTCAGCGCCGCAAGAGGACCCGGCGACCGGAAACATATATAGGGTTTATCGGATGAGCGGTGCAGTAATTAAGGGCGTCGCCCGAGCAATCCGGCGGGCGGCTTTGCGGCCGTGAGACCCGGCCCTTAGAAGTAGAAGCCGATAGTCAGGACATTCGCGTTAATTGACCTGTTGGGTGAGGCCGTCGAGCCGTTGGAGTAGTGACGGAGTCTGTCCTCTATGAAAAAGCGGCCGAAACGGTAGCCTGCGCCCGCTTCAAGCGTAAAATTGAGATGGGTCCCCTGTTCCTTAAAGCCCACGGTCGTATAGACCATGCCTGTCCCGGCGGTGAAAAAGAAGCCTCTCTTTTCCGCTCCGGACAGGCGGTATTTTAGGCCGGTGTAAAGGCCCGCGTCAACCCCTTGATCGGGCCTGTTGACGAAAGAGGCGAAAGGCTCGAGAAAGACGGCGAGCGCCAGGTAATCTCTGCACGGCCTCTCCAAGAGGTAGGTGACCTGAAAGAAATCATAGGCCCTTCCCCCCTCGATTCTGCTGAGATGCAATTCTGGGTTTAGCGCAGCGATACCGTAGCCGACCGACAAGGCCTGCTCCAGAGCCGACGCCGGCTCAGCCAGGCAGACGACTGACAGCAATAGCACCTGCAAAAGACGCTTAATCCCTCCATTCCCGGCCCCTCTATGCTGCTTTTGTCGGTCCGCCCTCGGCCCATGCCCCGGGCCCCCCTTTTCCTGCAGCGGGAGACTCTTCATTGAAGAAATATGTTACTCCACAGCCTGCCTGTCAACGGTGCCGGTCTTAAGTCAGTCAGTGCCGGGTTGCAACGGGATTGGCGATGAGGTAAACTATGCCTATGAAGGATGAAAAGACCCAGACACCAGAGGCCCCTTGCATAATGGAGACGTACAGAGAAAAGGGTGTTTTTCAGCGGCTTCACCTTTGCGACTACTTGCGGGAGCTTACGGAAGAACAGGCAGAAGAAGCGGCGACAACACAGGCGGAACCTTTCGCCCCTTAGTTAGCCAAGCCTCCTGGGTCGGCGCCGGCTCGGCCAACGGCAGGCTCCGCAGCCCAATTCCAATCGAATGAAGGAATTCCCATGGAAAGACAAGGCTGGAAGCTGAAATCGAAAGAGGAGATCAAACTTATCTTTGAGTTCGCGGAAGACTACAAGAGGTTTCTCGATGCGGCAAAGACGGAGCGGGAAGCCGCGGCGCAGATCGAGGAGACCCTTCTCGCCCGGCACTTCACCACCGACGTGAAAGGATCCAGGGTCTACAGGGTTAACAGAGGTAAGGAGGTCGTCGCCTTCAGAAGGGGCAGGGCCGGGATTGCGCAAGGCATGAGGATCATCATCGCCCACATCGACGCGCCACGCCTCGATCTCAAGCAGAATCCGCTTTACGAGGAAGTGGATCTAGCGCTCCTTCGGACACACTATTACGGCGGCATCAAGAAGTACCAATGGGTTGCCATGCCGCTCGCCCTGCACGGGGTTGTGATAAAGACAGACGGGAGCAGCCTGAGGCTGGTAGTCGGCGAAGATGGGAACGACCCGGTTTTCTCCATCGACGACCTGCTCCCCCACCTGTCACGAAAGCATCAGGACGAGAAAAAGCTTTCCGAGGCCATAGAGGGCGAGAAACTTATCCTTCTCTTCGGCAACATGCCGCTTCTGGGCGAGGATAAAGAGCCGGTGAAAAAGGGCGTGCTACAGCTCCTTGAGGAGCGGCACGGCATCGCCGAGGAGGATTTCATAAGTGCCGAAATCGAGGCAGTGCCGGCATTCAAGGCGAGGGACGTAGGTATCGACAGGAGCATGGTGGGGGCTTACGGACAGGATGACCGGGCGTCGGCTTACCCCCTGCTTTCCGCGCTTGTCGACCTGGAGGAAGAAACGCAGTGGCCTGTCCTTGCGGTCTTCGCCGACAAGGAGGAGATTGGATCGGAAGGGAACACGGGCGCCCAGTCGCACTTCGTCCACCTCTTCCTTCAGGATGTGGTCGAGGGACTGGGTCTCAGCGATGTTGAAACGGTCATAAGGCGCTCGCTCTTCAAGTCCAAGGCGATAAGCGCCGATGTGAACGGCGCGGTAAATCCGACCTGGCAGGAGGTGCACGAGAAACAGAACGCTTGCTACCTCGGCCGCGGCATCTGCATCACCAAATTCACCGGCCATGGCGGCAAGGTCGGGGCAAACGACGCCCATGCGGAATACATGGCAGAGATAAGGAAGATTTTTTCGGAGTCGGGCGTCCTCTGGCAGGCCGGCGAGTTGGGAAAGATCGACGAAGGGGGAGGCGGAACGGTTGCGAAGTACCTTGCACAATACGGCATGGATATAATAGATATGGGCGCTCCCATTCTCACTATGCATTCCCCTTTTGAGATATCGAGCAAGCTCGATATCTACGAAGCATATCGGGCTTTCAAGGCATTCTTCTCGGGGTAGGCCCGGGGCCCGAGCAGTGGCGCTACCCGGTGAAGCCGGGAAGCCGTAATGAATGCGCTCCCTTAGGGGAGGGCCGCTCGATCCCGGTCGTGAAGGGTGAGGCCCGGGGCACCCGCCGGCAGGTCGCGCCCAGCTAGCGGAGGGCGCGCTGAGCCCCGGTAATTGCAGCATGGAGGCAATCAAAATATGATGGAAGACGAAACATTGAAAGTGCCGGAGATACTTCCCCTGCTCCCCGTGAGGGACATGGTCATGTATCCTTCGGTAACCCTGCCGCTTTTTCTCGGCAGAGAGACGTCGATAAACGCAGTGGAGAAATCGCTCTCGCAGGACAGGCTCATTGTCGTTGCCGCACAAAAGGACCTTACAGACGAAGACCCGCTGCCCGGAAGAATCTACTCGATGGGCGTGGTATCCCAGGTAATGCGTATGCTGCGCCTTCCGGACGGCAGGATAAAGATCCTTATCCAGGGCCTGAAGAGAGCGCAGATTGAAGAATATGTCCAGGAAAGCCCGACGTTCCTCGTGCGGATAAGCCAGGTTCAGGAGCCTCTCATCACGGAGATCAGCCTTGAGACGGAGGCCCTCATGCGCTACATCAGAGAGGAGATGGAAAAAGTTGTCTCCATGGGAAGGATGGTCCCTTCGGACGTACTGCTGGTCCTCGATACCATAGACGAGCCTGGGCGCTTCGCCGACGTAGCCTGCGCAAACCTGGGCCTCCAGGTTGAAAAGGCCCAGGAGATACTCGAGATCGTCGACCCCATTGACCGGCTCAGGAAACTATCTGAGATCGTAGGCAAAGAGATCGAGCTCTTGAACATGCAGGCGAAGATCCTCTCCCAGGCGAAGGAAGAGATGACAAAGAGCCAGAGGGAATATTTCCTGAGGGAACAAATGAAGGCCATCCGGTCGGAGCTCGGCGAGACCGACGAGCGCGACGAGGAGGTCAAGGACCTCCGGAAGAAGATCAAAAAGGCGAGGATGCCGCGCGAGGTGGAGAAAGAGGCAAAAAAGCAGGTCGAGCGGCTCGAAATGATGCACCCGGACGCCATAGAGTCGAACATGCTCAGGACGTACATAGAGTGGCTGGTCGAGATTCCCTGGAGCATATCTACGAAAGACAACATAGATATAAAAAAAGTGAAGGCCATTCTCGACGAAGACCACTATGACCTGGAGAAAAACAAAGAAAGGATCCTCGAGTTCCTGAGCGTCATCAAGCTGAAGGGCGAGATGAAGGGACCCATCCTGTGTTTCGTCGGGCCTCCCGGCGTCGGGAAAACGTCCCTCGGCCGTAGCATAGCGAGGGCGCTTGGCAGGAGCTTCCAGCGCATGTCTTTGGGAGGAATGAAAGACGAGGCAGAGATAAGGGGCCACAGGAGGACCTACGTAGGTGCCATGCCGGGAAGAATCATGCAGGGTCTGAGGCAGGGGGGCACCAACAACCCCGTTTTCATGCTCGATGAGGTCGACAAAATCGGGATGGACTTCAGAGGAGACCCTGCGAGCGCCCTTTTAGAGGTGCTCGATCCCGAGCAGAACGTCGCCTTCAGCGATCACTATCTGAATGTGCCTTTCGACCTGTCCAAGGTCATGTTCATCACTACGGCAAACCAGGTGGATACGATCCCCCCAGCGCTCCACGACAGGATGGAAATCATCCCTATCCCGGGCTACACTGAGCTGGAGAAGCTCCTCATCGCCAATCGCCACCTCATCCCGAAGCAGATCAGAGAGAACGGCCTGGATAACAGGCACGTCAGGTTCACCGACAAGGCGGTCGTCAAGATCATCACGGAGTACACAAGGGAGGCGGGACTCAGAAACCTGGAACGGGAGATAGCATCGGTTGCGCGAAAGGTAGCGCGGAAGATCGCCGGAGGCAGCAATCGGGGGGCCACGGTGACTCCGAAGAACCTGCACAACCTGCTCGGACAGCCGAAATTCCTGCCCGAAAACACGCTGCCGGAGGACATGGTCGGCGTAGTCTGCGGTCTGGCCTGGACCGAAGCCGGCGGCGACCTGCTTTTTGTCGAGGCATTGGTCAGGAATGGTAAAAAAGAGCTCATCCTCACGGGCAATATGGGAAACGTGATGAAGGAATCGGCGCAGGCGGCGCTCAGCTACATCAAGGCCAAAAGCAGAGACCTGGGGATAGACGACGCCATATTCGACCAACTAGAGCTCCATATCCACGTTCCGCAAGGGGCAATACCGAAGGACGGTCCATCGGCGGGCATCACCATGGCGGTGGCAATGATAAGCGCCCTCACCGGGAGGCCTGTGGATAAAAAGATCGCCATGACGGGAGAGATCACTCTCACCGGCAGGGTCCTTGCCATCGGCGGTCTCAAGGAAAAGACCCTGGCCGCCCTGCGTGCAGGGATCGGCAGGATAATCATCCCCGAAGAGAACGCAAAGGAACTGGAAGAGATGCCGCCTTACGTGAAAAGGCGGATCAAGTTCCTGCCGGTAAAGGACATGGAAGGCGTGACCGATATTCTGTTCGGAAGGATGGGGAAGGCGCGGAAGAGGAAACTGGCGGGAAGGCGGGCCGGTCGTGAGAGAAGCCTTATTCTATGAGAAACGTGAAGGAAAAAAGGTAGCCTGTTTTCTCTGCAGGCACCACTGCTTAATCCCGGACGGTAAGAGGGGGATCTGCTGCGTCCGGGAGAACCGGGGAGGCACGCTCTTTACGCTGGTTTACGGCAATCCGTGCTCATGGCACGTGGACCCTATAGAAAAGAAGCCGCTCTACCATTTCTTTCCCGGCTCTAAGGCATTTTCGATTGCCACCGTCGGCTGCAACTTCCGCTGTCTCCACTGTCAAAACCACGAAATCTCCCAACTTCCGCGGGATGAAGACAGGATCGCGGGCCACCCCATGGACCCCGAGGCGGTTGTGGAGGAGGCCAGGGCAGCGGGGTGCAGGAGCATTTCGTACACTTACACCGAGCCCACAATGTTCTACGAGTATGCCGCCGACATCGCAAAGCTCGCCAAGGCCGCGGCTATCCACAACAACTTCGTCACGAACGGCTATATAGAGGCAAAGCCCCTGGAGGTCTCGAGGACTTGGCTGGACGCGGCAAACATAGACCTAAAGAGCATGTCCGCCGGCTTCTACAGGAACGTGTGCGGCGCCAAGCTGGCGGGGGTGCTGGAGTCCATAAAAACCTATAAGTCCCTCGGCATTTGGGTCGAGCTCACGACCCTGATCATCCCCAAGTACAATGACAGCGAGGATGAATTCGTAAGAATCGCCGCCTTCATACGGGATGAAGTCGGGGTCGATACGCCCTGGCACGTGAGCGCATTCTATCCCACTTACCGGCTCCGGGATAGCTTCCCGACACCCCCCGAGACCCTCCTTAAAGCCCGCGAGATAGGACTGGCTGCGGGCCTCAGGTATGTTTACACAGGCAACATCCCCGGCATGGAAGGGGGAAACACGTACTGCCCCTCCTGCAAAAAGCCCGTCATCACGAGGTCGGGTTTCGCGGTTACAGGGTACGATCTCGATGACGGACGCTGCAGGTTCTGCGGAACGAAGATAGACGGGGTGGGGCTTTAAGATAAATCGGACTTCGGCGCCGAGGGAAGGGCAATAGCTTACGCTCGATGGGGTAAGCTTCGACCCTCTACCTCTTGAGGTAACTTGCATCCTCGTGGTGGTGAAGGTTCTTGAGCTTTTCGGCAACCTTGTAGATGGCGCCCTTGGTCTTACCTTCTTTTACGACCGCACCCCTCCAGATGAGCTTTCTCACTAGCTTGTGCAGGTTTTGACGGGAAAACCCGAAGGCCCCGCATATCTCCCTGCCCGAGGCTATCTTCCTCCTCTTGAGATACCTGAGGATTTTGTTTTCCGACCCCATAAATTTATATTGGTTTTAGCGATGTGGATTGTCAACTATAGCGATACATTTTTTGCCCGGCCCCGGCGGCGCGAAAGTAGTCGAGAAATCTTTTCCGCTTTCCGTATTCAAAAGAGACGTCGACATCTACGAGCCCTGACTTTATTAGATGGGCGTTCACGAAGGTCCTGTTCTTGAGGTAAAGGTAGCAAAGCCGGGGGTCAGCGGAAGCCGCAATGCCGTCGGAAGCGAGAAAAACCCTCTGGCCCATAGTCAGTTTCTCGAGATACGCGACCGCCTCCCTGTCGGTCAGACCGTTCCCTTTAACGCCGATGAGTTTGACTACAGACCCGTCGCTCAGAATCAACTCTGAGGGACTAACTACCTTTTTGACCGTGTGCAGCTCGCGCCTGGAAGGCCTCTCGCGAGCAACCCTCGAGCCGAAGTCCTTCTTCCTGGGGTCCCCACTCGACGGACCACTGCGACGGGGTCCTTGAACAGGTAGGGCAGCCTCCGGACTAGCTCACGGGTTTGCGGTACGGCTGCCTGCTCGATGACCGTGAAGGCCCCCGCCCGGACCAGTCCGTTGATGCCGAGCTTTTCCTCCATGACCGGCAAGGCGCTACGGTTGATCTCATAGCCGATAGAATTCCTGTCGTTCCTCTCTGCCGCGAGGATCGTCGTGCCGCTTCCGAGAAAAGGATCGAGCACGGTCTCTCCTGCGAAGCTGAACATCCTGATCAGTCTGCGGGCCAGCTCCTCGGGAAAGACCGCCAGGTGCTTGATCTGTCTTTCTCCCTGCAGGCGCCAGTGGCCGGAAAAGTAGAGATTCCACTCATCCCGCGAGAGCCTCGACCGGAGCTTGGCCTCATGCGATACGGCAGGCGGCTCCCCCGCCTTCCTGAAGAGAAGGATCGTCTCGTAGTCGAGCTTCACGATCCCGTTTCTAGGGTAGGGGTAGGAACCCATGATGGTGGCCCCGCCCGAGGTGTTGCAGGTCGTCACTTTTTGCCATATCACCGATCCCATGTAATCGAAGCCTACGGTCTCGCAAAACCTTGTTATCTCGGTCCTGATAGGTATGATTTTGTACCGGCCGTAAAAGACGGACCGGGCGAACTGGTCGCCTATTACTATGCACAACCTGCACCCCTTGTGCAGCACGCGGTGCACCTCCATCCACACGCAGTTGAGGTTGTTGATGTAGTCTTCGTAGGAGTCGTCGAAGCCGATCTGCCCCGATACTCCGTAATCCTTTAGCTGCCAGTACGGGGGAGAAGTGACGATTAGATGGACCGACTCCGAAGGGACCTCGCCCATCTCCCTGGAGTCGCCGAGAACTATATTATGAACGGCCACGGGACCTCCCTGCCCGCATGGCGCAGGCAGCCTGACTTGCTTTTTCCCGCTATTATATGAAAAATAGCGAAGAAAGTAAAAACAAAGAGAGCCGCTGCGGACCCGGTTCACCTTTTGACAAGGTGTCCGCCCATGTGTTAGAAATGTTCCATGACTGTCGAATGGGAAGGGAAGACCCACGAGTTAGACAGGCGGCTTACCGTAGCCAGGCTCCTCGAGATCTTCTCACTCAGTAAAGAGGCTCACCTCGTCACGTCGAACGGGACGCTGGTCACCGAGGACCACATGCTCCAACGGAGCGATCGCGTGACGATCGTACGGGTGATATCGGGCGGATGAAGTGCAGGGTATGCGGAGCCCAGGCCAATATTCGTTTACCCCAATATAACACTGCCCTTTGCGCCGGCGATTTCATCGCCTTTTTCGAAAGACGGGTTTCAGACACTATTGAAAAGTATGGGCTCGCAGACAAGCGCGACAGGATGCTTGTGGCTGTATCGGGGGGAAAGGACAGCCTCTCCCTCTGGTACCTGCTCAACAGGCTCGGTTTTCCCGCGGACGGCGTCTACATCGATCTTGCCATCGGGGACTACTCGCGCGTCTCTTTCGAGAAGGCCGGGCAGATGGCGGATAGACTTCAAAAACGGCTTTATTCCTTCCCCTTTGCGGAAGCCTTCGACAAGGGGATAGACGAGCTCGCGAGGATTATGAAAAGACCGCCCTGCTCGCTTTGCGGCTCAATCAAGAGATACGTAATGAACCGTGCCTGCGCAGAGTACGGGTATTCCGTACTTGCCACAGGCCATAACCTGGACGACGAGGCATCCGCCCTTCTGGGAAACATTCTCCACTGGAAGGAGGAGTACCTGTGGAAAAAGGACGTGGTCCTTAAGGCCGAGGGAGACTTCCTGGCCAAAAAAGTGAAGCCGTTCTTTCTGTGCTCGGAGAAGGAAACGGCAGCTTACGCTCTGGTCAGCGGGATCGACTACGTGTACCAGGAATGTCCTTATTCGAAGGGCGCCAAGACACTCCTGTACAAGAGCCTCCTGAACCGGGTCGAGGACGCATCGCCCGCTACGAAGATCGCTTTTCTCAAAGGCTATCTAAAGCGGAGCAGGGAGGAGAGCGCAAAGCGGGGGGAGAAAAAAACCTCGTGCGCGACCTGCGGCTACCCCTCCTACAGCACCCGGTGCGGTTTCTGCCGGCTGATGGAGCGGTTTGCTGTCCGGCCCGCGGTTCGCCTCCATCTTTACGAGCCGTCTTTGCCATGAGCCTCGATAGTTTTGTAGAACTCATCTTCAACGTGTACGAGGCCCATACGGTAGCCTTGTTCACCAAGGAAGGGGACCACCTCTCGTGTCTCTCCGCCGTCACCTTTGCAAAAAGCTTCGACAAAGAGCGACTTCTGCCCCTCGATGAAACGCTGGCAGGATGGGCTGTAAAGCACAGGGAGCCGCTCATCATCGGGAACTTCGACAAGGACGAGGAGACCCTCGGCTATTATCGCAAGAGAGAAGAGATCAAATCGTTCATGGCCTACCCGCTGGAGGCGCCCGGCGTCGTTGTTGTAGACAGCAAGGGGAAATGGGTCTTCACGGAGAAGGATAAAAAGATCCTGGCCCATTTCGCGGCTGTACTGACAAAAGAGGTCGAAGGTGAGAAACGTCTCAGCCAGATGGAAGAAGAGCGCGAAGAAGTGGCGCTTTTGAGGAGGCAGCTCAATTTCTTGCGGCAACCGAGACCGGATGACGCCCTGATCAAGGACGTCGTGAGAGAGGCCCTTTCCGTTTCCGCCGGCGATCTGGCGCTGGTGTGCGTCGAGAGGAGAGACAGTCTTGCCATCATCTGTGCCGTCGGGACCGGGGCGAGCGAGCTTCTCGGGGCCGAGTGCCCGTTGAAGACGACGATCGCCTCCACCGTTCTCGAAAGCGGGAGGGAGTTTCTGCTCCCCTATGATAGCGGGTATCTCAGGGAAAAACCGCTTCTCTTCCCGAATGACGGCATTAAGGCGCGTCAGTACTTCGGTTTTCCCCTTACGATGCACGAGAAGCCTTTCGGATTCGTCGGATTTGCTTCCCTGTCAGGCCGGCGGCTGCGAGAGGGTGCCATCACAGCCCTTGGCGACGCTGCCGTGCTCATGTCGCTGTTCTTGAGCCGTTCGCGGCTGGCCGGGGAAATGGAGACCCAGGCAAACAGCGATCCGGCGACGGGTCTCCCGAGATTCGCCCTTTTTTTTAACGTTCTGGAACGGTTGGCGAAGGAAAAGCGGCGTTTTTCATTGGTCTCCATAGATTTTCCGGGTTTTCGCGCTTGCAACAGGACCTTCGGGACGGGTTACGGTGATGAGCTCTTGAAGAGGATGTGCCAGGGCATCGGGTGTTGCGTCGGAAAGAGCGCGGTGATAACGAGAAGCGGCGGCGCCCATTTCTATGCTGCTGCGGCAGGCTCGGACGGACCGGAAGAAGGACAGAACATCCTCAACGTCCTCAGATTTACGATCCTGAACGCTCTCTCGGACATGGCAGAGGGCGTTAAGAAGGACATCGAAGTGGGGACCGCCTATTTCCCGAGGGACAGCGCAGATTTATGGGAGCTATTAGATATTGCTGAGGAGAGAGCCAGAAAGAAAGGCACATGACCGTGAGTTGCGAAGGGAGGACGACCCGCAAGCGGGTACCCCGGCGGCTTTGCCGACGGAGGGGCGCCGGGCACGCCCGTCAAAAAAGACTTGGGTCGCCCGGCAATTGCCGTTGCGGATGTAAAGGCCAGGGGTAGAAGATACATTCTGAAAGGGGGTTTCCGGATGAATTTGTTTAGAAGACTCGGTGCATTTTTTTCGGGATTGACGACTCACTTCGCCATGGACCTCGGCACTGCGAACACTCTCATCTACATGAAGGGCTCGGGTATAGTGCTGGATGAGCCATCCGTTGTCGCGATCGAGCGGAATACCGGGAAGATCATTGCCGTCGGCAGGGAAGCCAAGGAGTTTATCGGAAAGACGCCCCAGCAGATGGCGGCCATACGTCCCATGAAGGACGGGGTCATCGCCGATTTCGACGTGACGAAGGCGATGATCAAGTACTTCCTTACGGTCGTGAGGGAGACAAACCGCGTGTCAAGACCGAAAATGGTCGTTTGCGTGCCTTCGGGCATTACCCAGGTGGAAAAGAAGGCGGTCTTCGACGCCTGCCTGCAAGTCGGCATCCGCAACGTCCATCTGATCGAGGAGCCCATGGCAGCGGCGATAGGGGCGGATCTGCCCATAGAATTGCCCAGGGGCAACATGGTCATCGACATAGGGGGCGGGACGACGGAGGTGGCGATCATAAGCCTATCGGCTAACGCGTACAGCGAGTCCCTCAGGGTGGCCGGTGACGAGCTCGATGACGCGATAGTCCGCTACTTGCAAAAAAAATACCAGGTGGCAATAGGGCTCAACGCGGCTGAAAGGATCAAGATGCAAATAGGCTCGGCCCACGCGTCGGTCGACGCCGGCTCCGTCTCGATCATAGGGAAGGACATGTTGAACGGCATACCGAAAAACCTGACCATCAGTAGCGCCGATGTAAGAGAGGCCATAGAGGAGCCGGTGGCTGCGATCGTAGACGCCGTGAGCAGGGCCCTCGAGAAACTGCCGCCCGAACTGATCTCCGATTTGCAGGAGTCAGGCGTAACCCTTACCGGTGGGGGGGCGCTTCTCAAGGGGCTCGACAGGAGGATCGCGGAGAAGACCAGTCTGAAAGTCAACGTGACGGAGAACCCGCTTACCTGCGTGGTTATGGGGAGCGGAAAGGCCCTCGAGCAAATGGACCGGTACGGCAGGGTCTTTATCAGCTAAGACTGTCCCTACCTGCTACGGAAGGCTTGCCTTAAGCTCCGCAAGCCGCCTTCTGAGCGCCGCCGGCAACCTTTCGCCGAACTGGTCATAGAAGGCCTCGATCTCGGCGACCTCCTGCCCCCACTCGGTACTGTCGACCTCGAAGAGCTTTTCCATCGTTTCTTGACTAATATCGAGTCCCTTAAGGTCGAGGTCGCTAAGGTTCGGCATGAGACCCACAGGGGTTTTCCTCGCGGGAGCCCTGCCCTTTATCCTGTCGACCATCCACTTGATGACCCGCGAGTTATCCCTGAAGCCGGGCCACATGAAGTTTCCCCGGCTGTCTTTCTTGAACCAGTTGACGAAGAACATCTTCGGAGGTTCCGCCAGGCTCGCGCCTATCCTCAGGTAGTGGGCAAAATAGTCTGCCATATTGTAGCCGCAGAAAGGAAGCATCGCCATGGGGTCCCTTCTTACGACCCCCGCCTTGCCTGCGGCGGCGGCCGTCGTCTCCGATCCGTTGGCGGAGGCCCTGAACACACCGTGCTCCCAGTCAAAAGCCTCGGCCACGAGGGGTATGGTGGTCGAGCGCCTGCCGCCGAATATGATGCCCGATATGGGTACGCCTTTAGGATTATCGACCTCGGGCGAGAGGGTGGGGCAATTATAGATAGAAACGGTGAAGCGTGAATTGGGATGGGCTGCGGGAAGGCCGGCTGTCTTGTCGTATGGCTTGCCCTGCCAGTCGAGGAGCCGATCGGGTGCATCCTCCGTCAGGCCCTCCCACCACGGTGTATTCGTATCCGTTTCGAGGGCCGTGTTCGTGAAGAGGGTTGGGTAGAATCTGTCCTCCTTGAGGGTCTTCATCATGTTCGGGTTCGTCTTGTCGGAGGTGCCGGGCGCCACGCCAAAGAAACCGGCCTCCGGGTTTATGGCGTAAAGCTTTCCGTCAGGCCCCTTGTTTATCCAGGCGATGTCGTCGCCGAGTGTCCATACGTTGTATCCGTCGAAAACGGGATCGAGCATGGCGAGGTTCGTCTTACCGCAAGCCGACGGAAAGGCGCCGAGGAGGTAAGTGATGTCTCCATCCGGATCCTGGACGCCCATGATAATCATGTGCTCCGCGAGCCAGCCCTGGTTGAAGCCTAAGTAAGAGGCAATTCTGAGAGAGATGCACTTCTTTCCTAGGAGCGCATTTCCCCCGTAACCGGAACCGATGCTCATGATCAGGTCGTCCTGAGGAAAATGCATAATGAAGCGCTTCTGGGGATCGAGCTCGCCGAGCGAATGAAGGCCCTTCACAAACCTGCCCTTGGATTCGATGATATCGAGCACATTTCTACCGACTCTCGTCATGATATGCATGCTGACGGCCACGTAGACCGAGTCGGTGATCTGCACGCACGCCCTCGCATAGGGGGATTCAGGGTGGCCCATCATGTAAGGTATCACATAGAGAGTCCTGCCCCGCATGCACCCGTCGAAGAGGGGGTGAACCATGTTGCGCGCGTCCGCCGGTTCCATCCAGTTGTTGTTAGGCCCTGCATCCTCTTTCTTCGGCAGGCAAACGTATGTGAGATGTTCCGTTCTGGCAACGTCAGTGGGGTGGCTTCTGTGCAGGTAAGAGCCCGGGAAGACGGATCCGTCGAGGGGCTGGAAGGTCGGGTGGCCCGCTATCTTCTCTTCCCTCACGCCAATATCGATGAGTCTCCTCATCTCTTCTTCCGTCCCTTCCATCCAGTAAACCCTGTCGGGCTTCGTCAGTTTTGCTTGTTCCTCCACCCATTTTTCGACGACGCCGTGCATGCGGCCTCCTTTGCGCGATTTTCGCGATGTCTATCTTTCAGGGATCCCCCGAAATAACAAGGGTCCCCGCAGCTCCTATATCCTGGGCTCCTGGCCTTGTCTTATCTTTCTCTTGATGAGGTTCTTGCCTCTCGTCATATGCTTCATCACGAGCTTTTCGACCTGCCTTGCATTTTTCGCCTTTACCGACGCAAGCATATCCTTGTGGTCCTGGACGGCAGCCGGTGCCTTTCTGCCGTAGCGCAGCAGTATTACCCGGTACCGGTACATGTAATCTCTCAGGTCGTTGAGCAAGGCGTATAACCGGTTGTTCTTAGCGGCCTCGTAGAGCTTGTCGTGAAATTCACCGTCAAGCCTGATGAATTCGTCGACGTCCGTGCTCTTCAGGCACGCTTCCTGGGCCGTGATGATATCTTCGAGGGCTTTCAGCTCGTCGCTCTCGATCCTTTGCGTTGCCAGGTAGCCGGCGTACCCTTCCAGGACAGCCCTCAAGCCGAATACCTCTTCGACTTCCTCCTCGGTAACTCCTTTTACAGCGAACCCTCCCCTGGGGAGTCTCTGTATAAGCCCTTCCTTTTCAAGCTTCTGTATCGCTTCCCGGACCGGGGTCCGGCTCGTCTTCATATCTTCAGCCAGCCTTTCCTCGATGAGCCTTTTTCCCGGCTCGAATTCTCCGCCGATAATGGCATTCTTAATCCCGCCGTAAACCTGCTCTCTCAAAAGCTTTTTCTTTTTTCTCTTGCGGTCTTCCCCGCTACCCCGAATCTTCATCACTATCCTCCTTCGTATCTTCCGGATAACCCTCTATATCAAAGGCCTCATAGTTTAGCACAAAAGATCACATCATTGTATGCAGTTTTTTACGTAATAATATACACTCCCGATGGGCGCTAATTTCCGGGGGCCTTGGGCCAGGCTAAAGCGGTCCTGGCCCACCCGGAGATTTTTGCGAGCAGCCTTCTCGTCTCCGGCACGCGCAAAAGAGTTGTCATGGCGAAGTATACGATGCCGTACAGTCCAAGACATCCTGCAGCGAGAGTGATCGGACTGTGCGAATGCATCGTCAGCTTTAGCCCCCAGCCGGCTGCTGCTGCGGCTGCCGCGGCGGTCCATAGCTTGGCCGCGAAGGAGATGGAGAGGCCCGTCCTGCCGATGCGGGTTTCGAGCGTATTTCGTAGCAGCGCCAACTCCAGCCATCCGGCTATTCCACCCGACGCGGTAAGTCCCACTACGCCCCATCGCGGGCTAAGGCCCAGGAACTGCGGCAGGTGCAGGGCCGATACGTATCCCAGCCCGGCAGAGAGGAGGACCCGCAACATGGCAAAACGAAGGGGAGTGCGTGTATCTCGTAGCGCATAATAGGCGGACGCATAGAGCCTGCCCGACGTGGTGGCCAACAGGCCCACAGCGTATCCGCCCAGGATAGCCCACACATAGACGGAGTCTTGCCGCCCGAACCTGCCCGTCTGGTAAATTGCCCCGGCAATGATATCCCCCAGGGCGAGAAAGCCCATAGCGGAAGGAACGACAAAAAAGGCTATCTGACGAAGGGCTGAGTTAAGACGGTCCCTCAAGTAGGCGCCCACCTCATTGGACTCCCCCAGGGCACTCGAAAAGGCGGGCAGCTCTGCGGCAGACACGGACATACCGAAAAGGCTCACCGGCAATATATACAAGGTCTGGGCATAGACAAGCGAGGCCAGAGCGCCTGTTGGGAGGAAACTTGCAAAGAGCGTATCGACGTAGGCGCTGATCTGCACCACGCCGCGGCTGAGGAGCATCGGCATGAAGTTGCGGACCACCGCTCGGACGTTTTTGTTCGCAAGGCCGAGCAATACCCGGAATCGACGGATGAGACGGAAAACCAGCGGAAACTGCACACCCATCTGGAGAGCGCTGCCGGCAACAGACCCCCATGCCAGGGCCTTTGTGAGTGAGACCGGCTCCAGGCGGCCCCCGAATGCGACCAGCGAGACGATCATCATCAGGTTCCAGGCTACAGGAGCGGAGTAGGAAAGGAAGAATCGCCGATGACTGTTGAGAACCCCAAGGCACCAGGCCGAAATCGCCAGCAGCCCTGCGCCGGGGAAGAGAATGCGCACGAGACTGACCGTGGCCTGGAGCTTGGCGCCCCTGAACCCAGGTGCAATTAAGTCCGTCAAGACCGGCGCGGCCAGTACACCGATGAGAACCAGGCACGACATGGTGAGGGCAAGGAGACAGAAGACCGCACAGGCGACGTCGTCAGCCTCGTCTTCCGCTTTACGGGCAAGGAGATTGGCATAGGCAGGGATAAAGGAAGCGGACAACGCCCCTTCGCCGAAGAGATTCTGGAGGAGATTTGGGATCCGGAAGGCCGCCCGGAAAACGTCGGCCGCGTCGGAGCTTCCGAAGTAGTATGCAAAAACGCGATCCCTCAACAAACCGGCGATGCGGCTGAGCAAGATGCCCGATGCCACCAGCGCTGCGTGGTGATTTGCCTCCTTCCGCTCGCCCTTCGAAGGCCGGGCCTTGCTGCCGAGGACCGTCACCGGCCGCTCACCTTTCCCCGGCAGATTGTATCTTCACCGGGCAGTACCGATCCACCATCGTCGGAGTCTACACCTTTTGCTCGCGGCCTGTCAATTTGTGCACTTCCTCACTCTTCGAGCTATAATAAAGATGACGTTCAATCTAAGAGTCGAGGAGGAGTCTATATGGACTATTACATGGCCGATACTCCGGGGCGATTAAGGATCGAGAGCCGGGCCCTCAAGTCCGGCAGTCCCGATTTTGAGAAATTCAGCGATTTCATCGCCCGTATCCCTGGCGTCTCCTCGGTCAAGGTCAGACAGGAGATCGGCAGCGCCACGATCCTCTATGACCCAGAAAAGCTCGATCATACAAAGCTCATCGAAGCCCTCGACAAAAGCGGCTATTTCGACCATTCAAAGGCAAAGACGCCGGATGACTACCTTGACGAAGGGATCGAGAAAGCGGAAAAAATCGTGGCGGACGTGATCGAGAGCGAGCTTTAGAGGCCCTCAATCTTTTTACAGGGGGGAATCGGGCATGGGGCCGGGACCGCACGGAGGCGGCTGATGTTCAATGCCGCCCGCAAAAATCCCATGCTTATCTCCTTTGTCACATTCTGGGGATAGACGACGGACATGTCAAGGCTGTCGCGGGTTACTTTGACCCTTCAAAGGCAATCACGAAGGGTCGGTAAATTTTCTTTTACCCGAGACCCCTGAAGACGAAAGAGAGAAGATAGATAAGGAGACCTGCCAGCCCGCCCACAATCGTGCCGTTGATCCTTATCCACTGAAGGTCCTTGCCCACGTACAGCTCGATCCGTCTGCTCGTTGCCTCGGGGTCCCATTTTTTGACCGTCTCCGAGATGAAAAGCGCGAAAAGCTCCTTGTTCTCGTCCACGGCCTCCGATACCAATGTGCGCAAGCCCCGGTTGATCCTTTCCTTCAGGTCTTCATCCGCGAGCGCCTTTTGTCCCGCGTCCCGGATGAAGGCAGCGACCTGTTGAACGAAATCCGAATCGGGATTCGCGAGATCCCTCATAATCTTCTCTTTGAGAATCTTCCAGACAAGAGGCGTATAAACCGGCTTATCGGCGGTGGCTTCCGCCGCCCCGCCGCCGTTCCCGTGGGTCCGGCCTCCGGCTGCTCTTTGATAGAGGGAACGGCCTTGTTTCCGAATCCCCGATAGGGCTTGACCGACGGAAGCGAGGACCCGGCGAAAAAGAGGCAGGTTCACGCTGTCGAGACCTCCCCTTCCTTCGCTATCAGGGCTACCGCCTTGGCCTCGAAGGAGGGGCGGGATATATTCGGCCGCCGCTCTCGCAATGAAGCGGGCGTTGCCCGCATCGGAAAGCCAGGCGGTCAGAAAGCCTGCGAGGTCGACGGTCGCCATCTTTTTTTCGAGAAGATCTCTCGTGAGGAAGTTCTCCTTGATGAAACGGGCAAGGCTTTCCCCTATTCTGTCCCTGTTTCGCGGGATGACGGCTGTCCGGGGTATGGGCAGGTTAAGGGGGTGCCGGAAAAGGGCCACCACAGCGAACCAATCGGCAAGGGCTCCTATCGTCCCTGCCTCGCTGAAGGCCGCGACGAACCCGAGAAGGGGATACCGTGACTGGAGCATCCGGGAGACCCAGCAGACAACGGCCATGAGGACGAGGAGGCCCGTTGCGAAAAGCTTCATCCGCTTTAAGGATCTCTCCTGCTCCCTTCCGAATTCCGCCGTCCGGCTCATCTTGGGAATAGCATACTCTTCTTGCACTTTATGTCTACCTTTCATCAAGTCAGTCGAGGTCTACGAGCCGGACTGGAGGAGGTGGGCCTTGTCCGTCACCTCCCAGGGGAGACCAATATCCATGCGCCCTACATGGCCGTAAGAGGCCAGGCGCCGATAGAAGCCGCCCTTGACGGTCGAAGGGAGATAGCGGAGGTTGAACTGCCGGAGAATGGCTGCAGGACGAAAGTCAAGGTGGCGCTCGACGCGGGCCGCGATCTCGTCGTCCGGTATCTTCCCGGTGCCGAAGGTCTCCACCTGTATGCTCACAGGTTGCGCAAGTCCTATGGAATAGCTCAAGAGGACTTCGCATTCCTCGGCAAGTCCGGCGGCTACCACATTCTTCGCGGCGTACCTCGCGGCATAAGCCCCGGTGCGGTCGATCCGGAGCGGGTCTTTGCCGCTGAGGGCGGCGCCGCTGTGGCGCGAATACTCGCCGTAGGTATCGATGGCGTTCTTTCTGCCCGTGAGACCACTGTGGACCGAGGGGCCGCCGCCGTAAAAAAGGCCGTCAGGGTTCATGAATATCCGTGTTCTCTCATCCGGCCTGAAGGGCTCGTCTGCAAAGACCGGCGCGACGACCGCCTCGGTGAGGCCGTCCCGGAGGCCCTTGAGCGTTGTATCCTGCCTCGTGGTACTGGCAATGACAGTGATGCTGTGGATGCGGCTCGGCCTCCGGCCCTCGTACTCCACTGCCACCTGGGTCCAGCCGTCCGGTCCAAGGTCGGGGAGCATCTTCCGCAGGCGGACAGAAGTGAGCCTACGCGCCAACTTATGGGCGAGCCATATGGGAAGGGGCATGAACGCCGGCGTCTGGGTGCAGGCAAAGCCGAATATGGTCGCCTGGTTGCGGACAACAACACGGTCGATCTCGTCGTATGTGAGGTTCTTCTCGTCGAACCGGCTGTACTCGTCAGGCGGCATCTCGCGGAGGCTGGTTACTACAGTACACGTCTTCGCGTTGAACTGGGGCTCAGCATAGCCTACCTGGTCGATAACCTCACGGGCGATATAGGGGAAATCGACGGGGTTGGGCGTATCGAACCTCGCCGCAATGAAGACGATAGCGTTCGAGACTGCGCACTCCGCCACCACGCGGGCATAGGGATCGCGCCTGAGAATGTGGTCGACAAAGGCGTCGCTGATCTGGTCGCACAGCTTGTCGGGGTGCCCCTCCGTAACCGATTCCGAAGTGAATACGAATGGTCTCTTCACACGTCGCCCCGCGTGCCCTTCTTTATGGCTTCGTTGACAAAGAGGGGAAGAACTGCCCCTCCTCCCGTGATAAGACCGTCGACGATGCCTATGCGACTGATGCCGAGGAGGTTTCGGAGGCCTGGAACAGCCATGGCGACGCCCTGGAGGATGAAGGTGCCTATGAGAGCGCCCGTCAGGTAGCGGTTCGGCGCCAGTCTCCCCTTGTCAAAGATCGTCCTTTCCTCCGAGCGGCAGGTCAGCGCATGGAGAAGCTGGCCCACTGTAAGGCTCAAAAAAGCCATTGTGCCCGCCCGGGGCCCCTGGCCGTAACGGGCAACGCCGTATCCGTAAGCACCTAGGGAGCCTGCCGAGATAACGGCCCCCTCCCTCAGCATCTTTTTCAGGCTGGCCGGCTGAAGGATTTCCTCCGCGGGGTCCCTGGGGGGACGGAGCAGGACGTCCGGCTCAGGCTGCTCCATGGCAAGGGCAAGACCTGGAAAAATGTCGGAAACGAGGTTGATCCAGAGGAACTGCATTGCGGTCAAGGGCTCTCCGAGCCCGGCCGTAATGGAGACGGTGGTAACCATGATCTCGCTCATGTTGGTCGAGAGCAGGTAGTGGAGCGCCTTCCTGATATTGTTGTATATGGTGCGCCCCTCGCTGATCGCGACCAGCATGGTCTCCAGGTCATCGTTCTCAAGCACTATGTCCGCCACCTCTCGGGCCACGTCGGTGCCTGTATGACCCATCGCGATGCCGATGGCGGCGGCTTTCAGGGCAGGCCCGTCGTTGATGCCGTCGCCGGTCATACCCACGACCTTGCCTTGCTCCTGGAGGACCTGCAAGATCTGGAGCTTGTGAGCAGGACTTACTCTGGCGAAAACGTGAAGCCCGGAGGTGAGGCCTTTGAGCACCTCGGGCTGCATTCCGGCCAAATGGCGCGAATCGAGGATGCGGACATCCCCGCCGCCTGCAAGGTCCAGCTCCTTCGCTACCGCATATGCAGTGGCGCTCTGGTCGCCTGTGATCATGACCGTGTCGATCCCTGCCTTGTGAAAGCCGGCGATGAGGTCCTTGACGCCATGCCGTACGGGGTCGGTCATGCCGACCATGCCGAGCCACGTCATGTCCCTCACGGCGATGTCGCCGTTTTCCAAAAGGACAAGGCTGCTGTCCGAGAGCGATCGGGCAAGCCCGAGCACCCTGAGACTCTGGCCGGCCATCTCTTCATTGGCTGCCTGGATGTCGCTTCTCGCATCTTCTGACAGGGGAAGACGGGCTCCGTCCTTCATGTACCAGGCGCATCCCGCCAGAACTTCGGGAGGGCTCCCCTTCATAGCCAGAAGGCGTTTCGCGCTGTTGCGGATGGAGTGGACCGTCATCATGACGTTCCTCGTCTCGGATCTATGTATGATGTTGACGAGGGCAAAGGATTCCCTTAACTCCTGCACATTGACCCCTGCGTTCAGAGCTAGGTGGATGAGGGCGTTTTCAGTCGGGGACCCCGTAACGGAGTAAGTCCCGTCGGCGCCGAATACCTCGCTCTCGTTGCAGAGGGCGCCCACGTGAAGGAGCATCAACAGCTCCTCGCAGCCGTACGGGTTAATCTCCCCATTCGGGCAGGCGAATCTGCCGTCCCTCACGTGCATGTGGTAAGGGCTCGTGAAAAGCCGGGTCACCGTCATCCTGTTGAGCGTCAACGTACCTGTTTTGTCGAGGCATATGGTCTGGACGGACCCCAGGGTCTCGATGGCCTCGAGGCGCCTAACCAGGACATGGTGTCTGCGCATGCTCCTTATGCCAAGTCCAAGGGCAGTCGTGGCAACGGTGGGGAGACCCTCGGGAACGGCTGCAACAGCGAGGGCGATTGACGATTTCAGCATCCGGAGTAAACCATAGCCTCTCAATATACCCGCGAGGAATACGATTGCGCAGACAGCCGAGCTCATTATGGCGAGTTTTGTGCCCATGCGGCCCAGCTGAAGCTCCATGGGTGTGGCCGGGGCTCTTGCCTCGCCCATGAGTATCTGGATGCGGCCGGTCTCCGTGTAAGGGCCCGTTGCGACTGCAACCGCAAGACCCTGCCCGCCCGTTACAAGGGTCCCCATATAGACCATATTTGTTCTGTCGGCCAGAGGGAGGTCGGCGTCTTCCAGGACTTCGGTTGTCTTGTGGGCAGGCATGCTCTCGCCTGTAAGGGCCGATTCGTCCACACTCAGATGACTCGCGGCAATGAGTCTCGCGTCCGCAGCTACATAACTTCCCGGCCGAAGCACAAGCAGGTCTCCGGGCACCACCTCCTCTACGCCTGTCTGCACTATCTCCCCGTCCCGCTTTACGAGGGCGGCAGGCCTTACAAGATTCTTGAGGGAGCTGATGATCTTCTCCGACCGGCTCTCAGTCACGTAGCCTATGGAGGCGTTGATCGCCACCACGCCCATGATCACAACCGCATCGGCAAGGCCGCCGGTCAACAGGGATAGGCCGGCCGCTACGCCGAGAAGCAGCACCGGAAAGCTCTTGAACTGCTCTGCCAGGATGGACCAGGCGGAGCGAGGCACCGATTCGGGGAGTATGTTGGGGCCGAAGCGCTTGAGGTTTTCTCTATAAGCCTTCGGGGTAAGCCCTGTGTCAGGGCTTACCCCGAAGGCGGTGAGCGCCTCGCGCGGCTGACGAAGGTGCCATGAACTGTAGTCCTGCGCTTCTTTCGCCGGACAAGGCCGCTTCTTTGAAGTCCCGGCCGGCACGGCCGGCCTGGCGGGAAACGGTAGTCTTAGAGGGCGGCTACCCTCGTCAGCATCGACGCGGGACGGCAGAAGTCCGCCCAGCTCTTTTTCGATCTCACGGGCTGTTCTGGAGGCGTTGTGGATAACGAGGACATTGCCGGTAAGGGGACTTGCCGATACATGGGTTATATCGACATTCTTCGACAGCCTTTCTTCCAGATGCCTCTTCAGCTCGTGCGACCCGTAGAGTCCTTCGACCTTTAAGCGGACCCTTCCGCGGACAGCGGCGTGAACTATCTGGACCAAGGACTACTCTTTCGTCTTCCGTCTTTGATCGGCCGGTTTTTCTGCTTCGGACGGCGTGCTCTTTTCCGGACGCCCCGACGGCGGAGGACCCGCAGGCGGTTTCGCGGGAAAAGCGGCTCCTGCCAGGTCTCTCACGCCCTCCGCCACACCGGCTAGCATCCCCCTTACGGCCTTGGCCGCTGTCACCCCTATGGTGCCTGCTGCTTCGATGGCCCCTCCGACTGCGACTTTCGCCATGTCTTCGGCGCTAACTCCGATCTCTTTCGCCGCCTCGATGACACCGTCGACTGCGCGTCTTGCAACAAGGGAAACATCGGCGCCGACTTCCGAAGCCCCTTTAACCGCACCCTTCACCGTCTGGCTTGCCATCCCTACCACATCTCCGCCCACGTCTCCGACGCCCATGATAATGCCTTTGGTGACGCTCTTCGTGCTAAGGATGAGGCCTGTCCCCACCTCCTCCGTCGCCCTTATCGCGCCTTTGACAACCTCTGTCGTAAGGTTGAGGCTCATGCCCGCCAGATCCGCGCTGAGCTTGAGACTGTCGGCAACGGTGTTCCTGACGAGGCTCACGATGTCCGCCTCGATCTCGTTGAGACCCTTCAGACTTCGGACCACGCCCTCTTTTACCGCAGCCCCGGCCCGTCCAAGGTCTGCCTCAGTCGAGCCTTTCGTTTCGCCTGCCTGTGTTTTCGGATCCACTCGGTACCTCCTTCTTCCTGATTTTCTTTGCGGCGGGCTCTCACGGCCTATAGTAACGACTTTTCCTTCTCCCCGCTGTCCCTGCCCGATTTGCCGAATATCCCAAGAGCGTACCAGAATGCCGTATACCATGCCGGCGCAGCAAAGTTGCCTCGCGCTATCTGATAGACGCCGGCTATTACAAGGGCAAGAAAGGCCAGGCCTGCCAGATCGACGCTCCGTCCCGTCATCCCCTTGATGCGTCCGTCGATTGAGCCGAAGAGGGTAGAGACGGAATCGTGGAGGGTCGTGACCTTTCCTTCCGGGTCCTCCCGTACGAAGAAGAGATCGCGTGAACCGGGAGCTTCCATGATTTCTCCGATTGGAACTCTGTGGTGCACGAGGATGCTCGCCGTCCGCGGCGAGACTTCGACCCGCTCCACCCCCTCCATTGCGGAAAGGGCATCCCGTACCGAAGCAAAGTATATGTCGTCACCTTTTCTTGAAGGCACGCGCAGCCGGAACCTTCCCGCCATCCGGTGTGTGAAGAAGGCATCGGGAATCATAGGACGCACTACCCGCCCTCAACCTTTTCGCCTGTCCGGGCCGCTTGCTCGGCTGCGATCTCCGCCTTGGCCTCCGCCATGAGGTCGTCGACGACCTCATGCATCTCGGCGAGTTTCTCCCTACCGGTCTCGAAGAGCGTAAGCCCCCCTCTTATCGCCGCTTTAGCGAGAGGCTTAGCGGCTTTTGATAGGGCGGGAACAATTAGAGGCGCAATAATTACGGAACCGACGCCGATGGCCAACCCTGTGATTATATTGCTTTTGAACGAACCCACTGCCCACCCCCTGAGGAACTTATCTTTAGCAACACTATGCCGGTTTCACATAATATAGTCCTACTCCAATAAGTTCGCAAGAATAAAAGGAGTTAAGGAGAGTGGAATTTTCATTATCCACCTCTCTCCGGGAAGCGGGGACCCGCCGTTACCTTTGGTCTGTTGAGCGGGCAAGGGCCCGAGCGGGCGGCAAGGAGACCGTGAAGAAAGGCGTCGGAAATTGAAGCCGAAAAGGCACCGCAGCAAAAGGCCGCCGCTCCTTGAACTCGCCGCCCTCCTGATTTATGTTCTGGGGATAAGCGCCGAGGTGCCGGGTTCCAGTTATATCGATTGAAACCGGGCTTGTATTGGGTTAAAATATGACTGCTCCCGGCTTGGCGGCAACGGGGGCAAGCTCAGGGCACTTAAAGGCCTCATTGGAACGACGGTCGAAGGGGTTGACGCCGGCCGGCAGTTTTCGGGAAAAACTTTAAAAGCAGGGGGTAATTTCCGGTTGCTCGTACTGGGTGTTTACCGCGAAGAAATCTTTTCGCCGGGAAGAGTTGAAGATGACAAACAGATCATGGACGCGACGCTCTCGGAGATGCGCTCCCGGGGCCACGCAACTCTGACGATCAAGGCGGAGGCCCTCGAAAAGCCCTTGCCCGACGTCCGCTGCGTGCTCACGATGGCACAGTCGCGGCGCGCCCTCTCCGTGCTTGAAGAATGGAGCAAAGACGGCGCCCAGATAATTAATACGCCTTCGGCAGTCCATGCCTGCAGGCGGACGACTCTAATACAGGCGCTCGATACCGCGGGCCTTCCCCTTCCCCCTGGGGAAATCGTCTCCCTGGAGACCGGGAACGCCTCCCGGAGCCTTTCGCTCCCTCCTTTTCGACATTACTGGCTCAAGCGGGGGGACGTCCATAGGGTTCTGCCCGGGGACGTAGTAAAAGTGACCTCCGATCCGGAGCTTGCGCAAGCCCTCGATCATTTCAGGAGCCACCGAATCCCGAAGATTATCGTCCAGGATCATCTGGAAGGCGAAGTGATAAAGTTCTATGGCATCCGCGGCGGCTACTTCGCCGGGTTCGGCGAGTCGGGAGACGGGGCGGGCCGGTTTTCCGAGCTCCGGTCGATTGCGAAGCGGGCAGCAGAAGCGGTCGGCCTGGAAGTATACGGCGGCGATGCCGTGATTACCCCCGACGGCCGGACCGTGTTGATCGATCTAAATGCCTGGCCCAGTTTTTTACGCTGCTATCACAACGCCGCCCGCGGCATCGCAGGCTACGTAGCAGACGTCATCGCCGGCGCCCTTCCGCCTGTGAAATGCAGGAAGCCGTCTGAGGAGCAGTCATCTTCCATCCCCCGCCCACGGAACGGATAGCGCCCATAAAAGAGTTGTGGGGGGCATCCTTGGGGATGCCCGGACTACATCGCTGGTTCTAGTGGCGCTCCATATTTTCACGCTGTTGCCGCGACTGGCGGTTCCCTCCATGGTGTTACTGCCTACGTGGGCGGTGTAGCGGGTATCTCCGGCAGTGAAGCTGAGCCGTTCGCCGCTCAGCCGGCCGTCCGAGATACGCACCTTCCCCGAACCGGACTTAAACACTCCTGAGACCATCTGGAAGCTCTGGTTCAGCATCAACCGGCCGTCGGGAAGCTTCCACGTCCCTTCCACTCGCGCGGGCACCAGCCACAGATAGGCAGTGCAATAGGTGTAGCATTCCTTCGCGGTAACCTGGTCGTCGGCTTCCCAATCCCCCATGTCGAAACTGTTCGAGACGATCCGGGTGCCCGGCCTGAGGGCGAGAATGCGGGGACGGAGTCTCAGGTTCAAGCCGGGCAGCAAGAACATGGTAATAACCGTGGCCTGCGACAAATCGGCCTCAAAAAGGTCTCCCCGGACGAACCTGGCTTTATCGGCTACGCCCTCCCTCTCGGCGTTGCTCCTCGCTAGCGACACCAAGTCGGGATTATATTCTATGCCGAGGGCCCGAGCGCCTCTCTTCGCCGCCGAGATGACCGTGCGGCCGTCGCCCGAGCCGAGGTCTATAAGATAATCCTGCGCCGTGACCTTGGCCATATCGAGCATCCTATCCACGACGGCCTGCTCGGTAGGCAGCCAGATGACGTCCTTGCCCCATTGTCCCGCCTTTGGCTCATATCCTCCCCCGGGCTGTTCACCAACCGCAATAATTGCGGTGACGATGAGGAAGCAGGGAATCAACATCGCGCAACGAAGGAAAGATGATCTCTTCATGTCTTTTCTCCTTCGGTCTGCGAGACCGGCGACGAAGCAACCGATGACCTTGCCTTTCCGTCACTCGAAAGGCCTCACGCCTCGGCGGGTCCTCCCCTTCGGGTCATGATGCTGACAAGGAGGACAGACAGGATTCCCGTCAGGAAAATACCGTCGAAAGTGCCCGCCCCTCCTATCGATGCGACGGGAGCGCCGAGCCCCTGGATTTTTCCGAGGTTAAGGAGGTCGGCCCCGATGAGGGTACCCAGGCTCCCCGTTATATAGGACAGCGGAGGCGCGCGGCGCCGGGAAAGGAGGAGGGCGACCATTGTAGCGACCAAAGGCGGCACGAATACGGGTACTGCTATCCCCACGCCTTTCACAGGGTAGGCCATGTAATGCACGCAAAAGGCGACCATGGCAATGCCGAGTAGGCTTCGCAAATAGAGGCGGTTCTTCCGGATGAGATAGAGGGAAAGAAGGGCGGGGATTACGGCGCCTCCCACGTTGATCGCGACCACCGTGCCCGGCCAGTCGGCCACTTCCGGTACGACATAGCGCATGCCCTGAAAATTGATCTCCATGTCCGATTCCACCCTGTGGGGCGGCAGCTCGTACACGGGAATGTTCACGTAGCTGCCGAGGAACGAGAGGAGCAGCAGCGCAAACATGTGGCGTCGTCCGACTCCTATGCGCTCGTAGGCGTACCTGAGAAGACCGATCTCGATGAGCAGGACCAGGAAAACGAGAAAAAGGGCAAAAAGGAGCAGGAAGGGCAGAGCGATCGGAAAGTAGTGCATGGGCGA
>JBEKOT010000002.1:0-112514 GCA_049521495.1 Syntrophorhabdales bacterium
GGCCAACGGGAGAAGCGTCGTGCTTCTGCACGGGAAGAACTTTTTCGGTGCCTACTGGAAGGAGACCATCGACGTGCTGTCAAAAAACGGTTATCGGGTTGTGGTCCCCGACCAGCTAGGCTTCGGCAAGTCGGCCCGACCGGACATCCATTACAGCTTTCACCTTTTTGCCGCAAACACGAAAAAACTCCTTGACACTTTAGGCATCAAGCAGGCGGCGATCGTGGGACACTCCATGGGAGGGATGGTCGCCGCCAGGTTTGCGCTCCTCTACCCCGACACGGTCAGCGCGCTGGTACTTGAAAACCCCATCGGGCTGGAAGATTACCGTGAACTGGTTCCCTACATCTCCCTCGAGGAGGCCTATCAGAACGAATTGAAGGCCACCGAGGAGGGAATCAGGAAGTATATCAGAGGCTACTTCGTTACCTGGAAGCCGGAGTACGAAGAATATGCCAACGTAGCCATACGTATGCGGAAGAGCGGCGAGTATCCCCGGCAGGCGCTTTCATCGGCCCTGACCTACCAGATGATTTACGAACAGCCCGTCTGCCATGAGTTCCCGAACATCAAGGCCAGGACGCTCCTCATCATCGGCCAGTCTGACCGGACGGTCGTTGGCAAGGCGCGTATGAAGAAGGAACTTGTGCGGCTGGCGGGGAACTATCCGGAGTTGGGGAGGAAAACCGCCAGACTGATCCCGCGCGCGGCGCTGGTGGAGATCCAGAACGCGGGCCATATCCCGCGTTTCGAGTTTCCCGCCCGTTACCATGAGGAGCTGCTCCGCTTCCTGGAGGAATAGCTGGCGCGTAATCCCTGTGATCCGGCCGTGACACCCAAGTGCCCGGCCTTAAAGCACCTTCCGGAGGGTGTTGAGAAGGCGGGCCACGTTCTCCACTCTCGCCGTATGCCCGAGCATGCCTATGCGCCAGGTCTTTCCTGCGAGAGACCCCAGGCTTCCGCTTATCTCGATCTTAAACTCCTTTCGCAGACGCCTGCGGACCGCTGCCTCGTCGATCCCGGCCGGCACCGACACGACGTTCAAGGTGGGCAGGCGATAGGGCTTTTCGACAAACATCTCGAGGCCCATTTCCTCAAGCCCGGCGACCAGCGCAAGGTGGGCTTGCATGTGCCTCTCGTACACCTTCTCCGGCCCTTCGCCGAAAAAGAGAAGGAGGGCCTGACAGAGGCCGTAGATCATGTTTGCCGGCACCGTATGGTGGTAAATCCTCTTGCTGCCCCAATAATCGTCGAGAAGGCCCACATCGAGGTACCAGTTGGGCACTTTAGTCTTCCGCGTTTTGACCGTAGTCATCGCTTTTTCCGAAAACGAAAAGGGCGAAAGGCCGGGAGGGCAGGAGAGGCATTTCTGGGTGCAACTGTAAAGGGCGTCGCAATTCCATTCGTCCATAGCGCATTTGATGCCGCCGAGGGTCGTTACGGTGTCTACTATGTATAGGGTATCGCTCCCCTTGAGGAGGGAACCGATCTCGGCGACGGGGTTTCTCGCGCCCGTGGATGTCTCGCCGTGCACGACGGCGACCATCTTGTAAGATTCGCGGCGAATCTGTTTTTCCACCTCTTCGACGACGACCGGTGTGCCCCAGGGAAACTCCAGCGTGTCCACGCGGGCGCCGAGCCTGGAAGCCACCTCGTGCATGCGCATGCCGAAAAAGCCGTTAATGAGGACCAGGACCCTGTCCCCCGGCTCTACCAGGTTGACGAAGCACGCCTCCATTCCGGCCGACCCTGTCCCCGATATGGGGATGGTAAAATCGTTGTTCGTATTCATGATGCGTCGAAGCAGCGCCTTGACTTCATCGTCGATCGTGAGAAGGTAGGGGTCGAGATGGCCCAGCGTATTTCTACTCAGAGCGGAATAGACCTCGGGAGTAACGAGTGACGGCCCCGCCCCCATGAGAAGAATGTCTTCAATATGGTCCAGCACATTGTTCACGTAGTTCTTTCCTCCTTTTATTGTATCCAGTCAAGGGTGGGGCCTTTGAAAGACCGGCGATCTAATATCCCATAATTGGAGAGAATATTCAAGGACTTGCTCTAATGGTGCGGGGCTTTTTCTCGCATGATTTTGTCGCACTAGGCGGGGTGCCCCGCATGGCCGGATCCCTTTTCGAAAAACGCTTGACAGGGAGGCGGATGTTGTCCTAATCTGCTTATCATATGAAGATAATAAGATCGAGGGACATGGTCGTAAAAAAGCTCCTCGACATGATCACGAAGGGCAAAATATCCCCCGGCGACAAGCTTCCGTCGACGGAGCACCTTGCGAAGACGATAGGGACCAGCGTCATTTCAGCAAGGGAAGCAGTGAAGAACCTGGAAAACATCGGCATAGTCGAGATTAGCCACGGCCGAGGCATCTTCATGACCAGGGGCGCGCCGGTGATAGAGGAGTTGCTGGAGGCCAGGAAGGTGATAGAGTCTTACAGCGCCGTTGCGGCTGCTCAAAAGAAGGAACCGGAAGGTCTCGCGCAGATCAGGTATTTCCTCGACGAGATGGGCAGGTACAGCCGGGAAGGAGACATCGATTCTTACAGCGAGATGGACTACGAGTTCCACCTCGCCATCGGGAAGGCGGCGGGGAACCGCATACTCTTCAAGACCCTCGAGAATATCAGAGAGCTGTTGCAATACCAGCAGTCTACGATCAACAGGGTCCCCGACATCATGCGACTCTCCTCGGTGCGCCACCACGAGATCTTCGATGCCATAAGCGTGGGCGACGGGGAGAAGGCCGGTTCCCGGATGAGGGTCCACATCAGCGAGGTGATAGAGTTCTGGAAGAGGCATATCGGCCCGCAAATAAAGCGGGGCGGGTAGAAACAATTCCAAAAATCAAGGAGGATGACATGCGTACCATGCGACTCTCGATAGTATGTGCGGCTTCTCTTATTGCCCTGTTGGTTCTGGGTGGCGCAAGCCTGGCGCAGCAGCCGAAGGTTATCAAGATCGGCGCGGTCTATCCCCTCACCGGGAACATCGCCTCGACCGGACTTGACTGCAGGCGGGGCGCAGAGCTTGCCGTCGATATAATAAACGGCAAATACGATCTCAACCTCCCGCTGGCAAAAACAGAGGGGCTGCCCAACCTGGGAGGGGCAAAGATCGAGCTGGTCTTCGCGGACACGAAGGGAGACCCGAAAAACGGCATGTCGGAGGCGGAGCGGCTCGTGTCGCAGGAAAAGGTGGTAGCCATGATAGGGGCCTACCAGAGCGCTGTGACAAAGACAGCGAGCCAGGCGACGGAAAGGCTGAAGGTCCCTTATGTCTGCTCCGATTCTTCTTCCCCGACCCTCACGGAGAGGAATTTCAAGTACTTCTTCAGGGTGAGCCCCCACGACGGCTCTTTCGCGAAGGACCAGTTCCAGTTCCTTAAGGACCTCGAAAAGAAGAAGAGCCAGAAGATAGCGACCATCGCCCTGCTTTACGAGAATACGGAGTTCGGCTCCAACGTGGGGAAGGCGGCCAACCAGTATGCTAAGGAGTTCGGTTACAAGGTAGTGGCCGATATCTCCTACGCGGCAAACGCGACCGACGTGACGAGCGAGGTGGGCGTCCTGATAAAGGCCAAGCCCGACGTACTGATGCACGCCTCCTACATCACTGATGCCATCCTCTTCACGAAAACCTTCAAGGAGATGAATTTTGCTCCCAAGGGGATCATGACCTTTGCCGGCTACATAGAGCCTGCGTACCTGCCCGCGGTAAAGTCCGACGGGGATTACATCATCATCAGGTCGACCTTCGCCCTCGATCTCGCGAAGGGGAAGCCGCTCGTAGCCCAGGTGAACGAGCTCTTCAAGAAGAAATACGGCATAGACATGAGCGAGAACGCGGCCCGCAGCTTCGCCGCGCCTTTCGTCCTGGCCGACGCGATCAACAGGGCAAAATCGACAAAGAGCGAGGATATTGTCAAGGCGCTACTGGCCACCAACATTCCGGGCGACCAGGTGATCTACCCGTGGAAGGGCGTCAAGTTCGACCCGAAGACGCACCAGAATATCTATGCGAGAGGGACCCTCGTACAGGTGCTCGACGAGAAATACGCCACGGTGTGGCCTTTCGATGCTGCCGCAAAAGACGTAGTCTGGCCGTTCCCCGGCTGGAGGGGTAGGAAGTAGTGCCGGAACAGCTCTTACAGCAAATCGTCAACGGTCTGATGATCGGGTTCATGTACTCCCTGATCGCCATCGGGCTGACCCTCATATGGGGCGTCATGAACATCGTTAATTTCGCACACGGCGATTTCCTCATGGTGGGCATGTTCGCCTCTTTCTGGCTCTACACGCTTTACGGCCTGGACCCCCTTTTTTCCATCCCCATCTGCGCTGTCCTTCTCTTCGTAATCGGGGTCCTTCTCTACCGTTTCGTAGTGAGCAAGGTAATGTCGGGGCCGATACTGGCCCAGCTCGTTGTGACCTTCGGGATCAGCATCTTTATCGCAAACCTCGCGGTCTACCTGTGGACGCCCGACTTCAGGCTCATCGACAAACCGTTGCTTTCCGGCACGTGGCACCTGGGCGACGTTCAGCTCAGCATACCTAAGGCGGTCGCCTCGCTGGGGAGCATCGTCACTTCGGCCGCCGTCTTCCTCTTTCTGAAGAAGACGAAGACAGGCAAGGCAATCCTGGCGACGGAGATGGACAGGGAGGCAGCCCTGCTCATGGGGATCAACACGGAGCGCATAAATTCCCTCTCCTTCGGCCTGGGCGCCGCCCTCGTCGGCATCGCCGGGGCCTTCCTCTCCACCTACTATTATATATATCCCCAGGTGGGCGGCCTTTTCGGCACCATTGCTTTTTCCATCGTTGCCCTTGGCGGGTTCGGCAGCATCTCGGGCGCCTTCATCGCGGGCATTCTCGTCGGTCTCGTCCAGACCCTGGGCGGCTTCTTTTTCGACCCCGCTTACAAGTACGCCATCGTGTTCATGATCTACCTCATCACCGTGTGGATAAGGCCCCAGGGGCTTCTGGGATGGTAGGCGGATGAAAGGCTTCTCATCGAAACAGATCGTGATCGGAAGCCTCGTGCTGGCCGTTGCCATCGTCCTGCCCCTCATCTTTACGAGCACATTTTTCCAGCACGTGATGATCCTCGTCTTCATGTTCGGCGTCATGGGCGTTGCCTGGAACATAATGGGCGGCTACGCAGGCATGTTCTCCTTCGGCCAGGTCGCGTTCTTCGGCATCGGGGCCTACACGTCCTCTTTCCTGCTCATGACCTACGGGGTCAACCCCTGGGTAGGGCTCGTCATCGGGGGGTTGGTCGCCGCCTTGGTAGCCGCTGCCCTCGGGTACCCCTGCTCCAACCTTCGAGGCCACTATTTCGCCATAGCGAGCATCGCCTTCGGCGAGATCGTCCGGACCCATTTCAACAACTGGAAGCTCGTAGGGGCCGCGGAGGGCCTCTCCCTGCCCATGCTCGACGGGGGCATGAAAGATTTCATGTTCCATTCTTCCAAGCTCCCTTACTACTACATCGTACTCGCCTTCCTGCTCCTTGCCCTGTTGGTCTGCCGCATGGTGAGCAGGTCGAAGATGGGGTACTATTTTCGTGCCATCAAGGAGAGCCATGACGTCGCCCAGGTCCTGGGCATCAACGTCGCCCGGTACCGGCTCGTCGCCATCATGGTCAGCGCTTTCCTGACCGCCATGGCCGGCACCTTTTATGCCCAATACATACTTTACATCGACCCGGACAGCGTTATGATCCTTCCCGTTTCGGTCCAGATCGTCCTGATAGCGATGCTCGGCGGGGCGGGGACGGTAATGGGTCCCCTGATAGGAGCGGCCATCCTCATGCCTATCTCGGAGGTCACGAGGGTCTACCTCGGTTACAAGGGCACGGGCATCGACATGCTCGTCTACGGGTTCCTCATTACCCTCATCTCCGTCTATCAGCCGAAAGGCGTTTGGGGCCTTGTTTCGAACAGGGCGAAGAGGGTGGGGTGAAGAAGGCAGCCTGTCTCGACGTGCAGGGGGTCACGAAGCTCTTCGGCGGACTCAGGGCAAACGACGACGTCCACTTTCGCGTGGAGGAAGGGGAGATCGTCAGCATCATAGGGCCCAACGGGGCGGGGAAATCGACGCTCTTCAACTGCATCACCGGTTTTTATAAGCCGAACAGCGGGAAGGTCCTCTTCTTCGGGAAGGACATCACGCGCCTCCGTGCCGACAAGGTATGCCGGATGGGGATTGCCAGGACCTTCCAGGTCGTCCAGGTGATCGGGGACATGACGGTCCTCGAAAACGTGATGACCGGCGCGCTCCTTGGGTGCGTGAAAATAGCCAGGGCCAGGGACAAGGCGGAAGAGGTTCTGGCCTTCACTGGCCTCCTCGAAAAAAAGGACCGCCTCGGGACGGAACTGACCATCGCCGAGAAGAAGAGGCTGGAAGTATCGATGGCGCTGGCCACGCAGCCGAGGTTGCTAATGCTCGACGAGTCGATGGCCGGCCTTACGGTCGTCGAGCTGCGGGAGATGATGGAACTCATAAAGGCAGTTAGAAAGAGCGGGGTGACGCTGGTAGTCGTGGAGCACGTGATGGAGGCGGTCATGGAGATCTCCGACCGGGTCGTTGTTCTCAATTCGGGCAGAAAGATCATGGAGGGGCCGCCCAGGGAGGTGGTCTCCAATCCCGAAGTGATCCGGGCCTATCTGGGGGACGGGTACCGTGCTGTCGGTCGATAAGGTTTCCGTGGGCTATAGGGGCCTCATGGCCGTGCAAGGCGTCTCCTTCCACGTAGATGCGGGGGAGATCGTCAGTCTCGTCGGCTCCAACGGGGCAGGGAAGTCGACTATCTTGAAAACTATTGCGGGCCTTATCCACCCGCAGGAGGGGCGGATCACCTTTGGCGGGAGCCCCATAGAACGCATGGCCGCGTACGATATCGTCAAGAAGGGCATATCGATGATCCCGGAGGGGAGGCGGCTCTTCGGAAGGCTCTCCGTCCTCGACAACCTCCTTCTCGGGTCTTATGCTTTGAACGGAAAAGCCGAGGTAGAGGAGAGGCTAGAGAACGTCTTCTCCCTCTTCCCCATTCTCGCAGCAAGGAAGGGCCAGCGGGCCGACACGTTCAGCGGCGGAGAACAGCAGCAGCTTGCCATTGCCCGGGGGCTTATGTCACGCCCGTCGCTGCTCATGCTGGACGAGCCGTCCCTGGGGCTCATGCCCAAGCTGGTTTCAGAGATCTTCAAAGTGGTACGGGAGATAGCGGAAAAAGGTGTGACCGTGCTGCTGGTGGAGCAGAACGTCTTCGAGGCCCTGCAGATATCGAACCGGGCCTATGTGCTCCAGACCGGCCGCATCGTCCTCGAAGGCAGGGGCGAGGAGCTAATAGAATCGGACCTCGTGCGCAAGGCCTATCTCGGAATGTAGACGCAGTCCCGAACGATCGCGATAGCGAGGAGGTATCCTATGCGCGTTGTCATGCGGTATGGGAAAAGGGGCCTTAATCTCGATCTGCCCGATGATGTAAAGGCCACGGTCATCCACAAGAAGCGTATGCCTGTGGCAAGCGACAAGGAAGGGGCGGTGCGGTCCGCACTGGCGAAACCTGTGGGCTGCAGGCCGCTGCGGGAGGAGGCCAGGGGCTGCAAAAACGTCTGCATCTGCATCTGCGATATCACGAGACCTGTCCCCAACGGCACCGTTCTTCCTGTGCTCTTGGACCGGCTCATAGAGGCGGGGGTGAGCGCAGAATCGATCACCATCCTCGTGGCCACGGGCCTCCACAGGCCGAACGAAGGCGAGGAGCTTGCCGAGCTCGTGGGCAGCGACCGGGTGCTTGCAACTGTGCGGGCGGTGAACCACTTTGCCAGGAACGAAGACGACCACGTTTTCCTGGGCACGACTTCCTGCGGCATGCCGGTCAAGCTTGACAGGCGTTTCGTGGAGGCCGACATGCGCATAGTGACAGGCCTTGTTGAGCCCCACTTCATGGCGGGCTATTCCGGCGGCAGGAAGGTTATCGTGCCGGGAGTCGCTTACGAGGAGACCATAAGGTACCTCCATTCTACCGGCATGCTGATCCACGAGATGTGCGACAACACCATCCTGGAGGGCAACCCCCTGCACGGGGCGCAGATAGAGGCGACCAGGATGGTGGGCAAGACCTTCGCCGTCAATACCGTCATCGACGAAGAGCGCCGCCTCTCCTACGTCAATTTCGGCATGCTGGAGGAGAGCCACCTCGCGGCAGTCGCCTTTGCCAGGCCGTACTTTGAAATCCCTCTGGACCGCCGGTTCAAGACGGTCGTCACGAGCTCGGCAGGCTATCCGCTCGACAGGAACTACTATCAGACGGTCAAGGGGATGGTTGGGGTGACGGGCATAGTCAGCCCCGGATCGGACATCTTTATCGCCTCCGAATGCGCCGAGGGACTTGGCGCCCCGGAGTTTGCCGTATCACAGGAGCGATTCATCGCCGAGGGGACCGATGCTTTCCTTGCCAGGACCCTGGGCCAGTCGTGCGCCGCAATCGACGAGTGGGAGACGGTTATGCAGATCAAGGCCATGAAGCTGGCCGCGATCCACCTTTACAGCGACCGCCTGACGCCGGAGCAAAAGACCCTCACCGGCGTGGACTGCGTCGAGTCCCTTTCGGACGCCGTGGCGGAATGTCTGAAAAGGAAGGGGGATAGAGAGGTAGCAATAGTCCCCGAAGGCCCCTACGTCATACCTGTTTCTACAGGCGGCTGCGTCTGAGGGGCAGCTCTCGAGCCTGTTAACGCGCCTTTGGCAGAACGAGCCTGAGGAGCCTGTATGCCTTCCCGTAGATGCCCGGCGCTTCCGATTCCCGGGGACCTGCGACATTGAGAACCTTCGGCCGCACCAGCTCGAGCCACGACCTTACCTCCCCTATGGCCTGGACTTCGGGGCTTTTCTCAAGATCGACGACGAGGTGAGGCCTGTGCCTGGCCGAGGCGACCCTTAAGGTCAAGGCGCTGCCTCCGGAAAGCCGGCCTTTGGCGATTATCAGGGTAGCATCGGAGTCGGCGACGTTCATCTCCGTCCTTACCTTATAGTCCCTCGATTCTATCTCCGTGAGCTTCCGGTATCTCTCGTCTATAGGGCCGTCTTCGGCCTTCCTCCCTCTGGGTATCGACCCCCCGTAATCGAGGCCGAGCTCGATTGCAGCGTCGAGGGCTGCCCTGTCCACCCCTGTCTGCCCTCCCGATATGACCTTCACGCCTTGTCCCTGCCCCCATGGATCGTGGATGAAGACTCAGCCGGCGCCTGAAGCCGGCTGTCCTTAGCCGGCAGGATATAAAAAAGACGGGTCTCCTGTCAAGGACGAGCCCGCGAATTAAGTGATTTTCTTGCCCGGTCGGCGCATCGGATTGACAGGGAAGGCTGTCTGCACTAATTTGAGAATAAGAAGAACGGAAAGGAGGTTATCATGCTCAAGAATCTGCATTACGACATGGTAGAGGAGATAGCCGAGCTCTCGAAGAGCCTGGCGCATATGGATGCCTATGTCAAGGATTCCGCAAGCTGACCCGAGTGCAAACGGCTCTGGACAGAGCTGAAAAAGCGGAAGGAAGAGGAATTGCGGATGGTCTACAGCGAATTTGAAAAGCACGTTAAACAAGGCTCCGTAGCTGCGTAGCCCTCGGTCCTCATTGAAAGCGGGTCCGGCGGGGAGGCTGACGAAAGGGCGGGCCTTCCCCGCCGGACCATACACTCTTTCCATTCTTAAGTCTTGGAAGGCTTCACGCTTTCCATGCCGTCAATTTCTTTTTTTTCAATCTGTGTTACAATAGGCGCGCCGGTCTTTATGGCCCCAAGGGCAGGGAAAGCCGGTGGAGGAGTCGGTGGCATTGGAGCAAAACGGCAGAAGGAGGGCAATCTACCTGCTGGCCGTCCTCGCACTCTCCTACCCGCTATTTTTTTACAGCCTGGGCAACTATTCGCTAAAAGAGCCGGACGAGGGCAGGTATGCCGAAATACCCAGGGAGATGGTCGAGACGGGCGACTACCTTGTCCCTCGCCTCGATTATGTGCGCTATTTCGAGAAACCGCCGCTCCTTTACTGGGCCTGCGCCCTTTCATACAATGTTTTCGGAGTTAGCGAGTGGTCTTTCAGGTTTCCCAATGCTCTGGCAGCGCTCCTCTGCGTGCTCGCGACCTACCTGTTTGCCGCCAGGCGGTTCACTAACAGGACCGGCTTCATCTCCGCCATCATGCTCGCGACCTCTTTCGGCTTCTTCGCCATGGCGCGAATCGCAACAATCGACATGCTCCTCTCCTTTCTACTCTTCGCGGCCGTCCTCTGCTTCTACGAGTTTTACAGGGGGGAGAGACGTTTGTTCCTATACCTGTTCTCCGCCGCCCTTGCCCTCGCCTTCCTTGCCAAAGGCCCCGTGGCGATCGTCCTTCCCGTCGCGACGATTGTCCTCTTCCTTTATTTCGAGAAGAGGCTCTCTTTCATAAGAAAGCTTGTTTCGGCGAAAGCGTTTCTCCTCTTCGCGGCGATCGCGGCCCCTTGGTTCGTCCTCGTTTCTTTAAGGGAAAAGGAGTTCTTTCGATTCTTTTTCATAGATCAGAACATTCTCCGGTTCCTGACTACGAAACACAAGAGGTCCGGGCCTCCGTACTATTACTTGCCCGTCCTCTTCGGCGGCCTTTTCCCCTGGTCGATATTCATTCCCAGGGCTGCTGTCCGCTTCTGGAAAAAAAAGGAGCTCCGCCTTCTCTCCATCTGGTGCCTGGTCGTCTTCACCTTCTTCAGCGTGTCGGGCTCGAAGCTTCCCCCTTATATCCTGCCGCTCTTCCCCGCCCTCTCGATCATCCTCGGCTGCCTCTTCGAGGAGATGCGGCAACAACGCATTCACTTCCTTGTCGAGACGATTGTGTATTTGCTCTTCTTCGCCCTCCTTGCCGTCGGAGGCCTTGCAGTGGGATCGGGTCTCCTGGACCGGCATTTAGCCGGCATCGTTGATTTCCCCGACCTGTCTGCCGGCATCCATAGTCTTGCGCTCTGGATGGCGGTCGTTTCCCTGGCCGCCCTTGCCGTCTTTGCCGCCGGCAGGATGCGTTCGCCCGGCGCCCTCTTCTTTCTGCTCTCTGCCTTCTCTTTATCGATCGCCTTGGGAATCATGGCGCACGTCCAGGTAGTCGACCGGTTCAATACCACCAAGCAACTGGCGCTCGAGGCGAGGACATTTCGGAAAGACAACCTCTCTGTCGTGAACTACGGCTCCTTCGACGAGACCCTCCCTTTCTACCTCGGCGGGAGGACACTCCTTGTGGACTTCAAGGGAGAGCTTGAGATGGGTTCCAAGTACCCTGATTCTAAGGCCGCCTTTTTGGGTCAGGACGAGTTCGTACGCCTCTTCCGGTCGGACCGGCCCGTCCTGGTCGTCTTCAAGGCAAGACGGTCGGATGGGCTGCGAAGACTGGGCCTCGGGAAGGACGCGCCTGTGCTCTGCCGGGCCGGCAGATGTCTCATGGCCAACAGAAGCGCCATGTCCCTTCAGGGGCGGTAAAGCCTTTCCCGCTTGTACTCCCAAGGCTACATTTCCGTGATATAGTATCCGGGCCAAACAAATCGGGAGGGTGCGTGAACAAGCAGTTCGGGAAAGACTTGACGGTGGGGAGCATTCCGAGGCATCTCCTGCTTTTCTCGGTCCCCATGCTTCTTGGAAACGTGATGCAGATCGGCCATGGCCTTGTCAACACGATCTGGGTCGGTCACCTGATAGGCGAGAACGCAGTCGGCGCGGTGGGCGTCAGCTTCCCCGTCATTTACTTGCTCTTCGGGTTTTCCATGGGCATGTCGCTGGCGGCCACCATACTCGTATCGCAGTTTTACGGCGCCGGAGATTACGCAATGGTGGAGAGGGCGGCCGGCAACGCCTTTTCGCTGGCCCTCATCACGGGCGCCGTCCTGACGCTCGTCGTCGTGCCTTCGAGCGACGCCATCTTGAGGCTCATGGCAACGCCGCCCGAGAACTTCGCCATGGCTTCAAGCTACCTCAAGATCAACTGCGCCGGCATAATCCTTCTCTATGTCGGTCTCCTCACGAATTTCATACTCAGGGGAGTCGGCGACACAGTGAGGCCGCTCGTCTTCATGTCCATAGGGTTGGGGATGAACGCCGTCCTCGACCCCTTCCTGATCGGCGGATTCGGCCCTTTTCCGAGATGGGGTCTTACCGGCGCCGCTTACGCCACCGTGATTTCCCAGGCCTTATCGCTTGGCACGAGCATCTTCTATCTCAACAGGACGGGGCACGTTGCCGCCTTCAACCCGAGGAAGCTCATCCTTGACCGGCGCATGGCAGGCCTGCTTTTCAGGATAGGCCTCCCTTCGACTGTCCAGCAGGGTCTCGTCTCCATCGGCAGCCTTTTCATCTCAACCTTCGTCAACTCCTTCGGCAGCGCTGCGACGAACGCCTTCGGCGCCGCAGGGAGAGTGGACATGGTAGTTTTCATGCCTGCCCTCTCAATGAGCATGGCAGTCTCCGCCCTTACCGGGCAGAACATCGGTGCCGGCAAGCCGGCCAGGGTGCGGGAGATCTTCAGGTGGGGCGTACTGATGACCTCGTCCATAACGCTCGTCATATCGCTCGCCGTCGTCCTCTTTTCGGGGCTCATACTCAGGATGTTCGGCCTCGGCGAAGATGTCAGGGTCATGGACATAGGGATAACTTACCTGCACGTCATGGGCTCCTGTTACATACTCATAGCGCTTATGTTCGTATCGAACGGCGTCATAAACGGCGCCGGCCACACTATGATGACCATGGCCTTCACCCTCCTGTCTCTGTGGCTCGTGCGCGTTCCTGCCGCATGGCTGCTGTCGCGGACCGGAATGGGGATCACGGGTATATGGGCAGCCGTGGTGCTGAGCTTTGCCGTCTCCCTGGGGGCCAGTCTCACCTATTATTTTTCGGGCAGATGGAAAAAGTCGGTTGTCTCGCTCCGGACCTCTCCTGTCCTACCCTATACCGGATAGGAACCGTCAGAGCGCTTCGGCGTTAAACCTCGAGATGCTGCCGCTCTCCAGGTTTCGCCGATAGACCCGGACGAAGAAAAGGGACGCCATCACAAGGTAGGCTATTGAAAGCAGGGCGCCCGTAAGAAGGTCCGAGCCGAATTTGCCCGGAATGGTCCCCGTCGCGAGGATGGCGCGGCAGCTCTCGAAGACGTAGGACGGCGGGATCGCCTTTGCCGGCCCCTGCAGATAAGCGGGCAGGGTCGAGATGGGGTAATAGACGCCGGCGAAAATAGAGAGCACCATTGGAATGGGCCAGCCGAGCCATTCAGCCGACGGCCCGAGCCGGAAGATTATGGCGGAGACGAATATACCCATGGCTATACCGAAAAATAGGAGTATCAAAAGGAAAGGGAAGAGCAAGAAACCGAGCCTGAGCACATTGTAGCCGAAGGCGGCTCCTGCGACTGCGATCATGGCGAGGAAGGCCGCGGTCCCGCTCGTGAAGCTCGTCAGGACAAGGCCTCCGAGATATTCTCTTATCTTGAGGGGTGAGGCGAAGAAATTGATGAAGTTCTGGCTCCAGATGTCCTCCAGGAAGGCCATCATTATCCCTTGTTCGATCCTGGCCATGAACTCCCAGAGGATTATGGCTCCCAGGATGACGGTGATGAAGCTGAAAGTGGCCTGACCGAGGGAGCCGAGGTACCTGCTGATGAAACCCCACTGGATGATGTCTATAATCAGCCACAGGAAGATGCTGACCAGCCGGGTGGGGTTGCTCTTGAAAAGGAAGACCTGCCGCACGAAGATTGCCAGTGTCCTGTAAATGCTCATCCACTCATCCTTTCAGGGAAACGGGCTCCCTCGCCACGGTTATAAAAAGATCCTCAAGGTCTTTTTTCCCATGGGCGCCCGGCAGCGTGTTGGGATCGCCCGTGAGAAGGATCTTTCCGTGCGACAGAAAAAGGACCCTGTCGCAGACTGCCTCGATCTCGTTCATGTTATGGGACGTCCAGAGTATGCCGGCCCCTGTTTTCGCCGCATAGTCCTTTATTTTCTCGCGCACGAGCAGCGAAATGCTCGGGTCTAGCGATGCTGTCGGCTCGTCGAGGAGCAGAAGCCGCGGCGTGTTCAGGATGGCCTTGGCGAGATTGAGGCGGCTCAGCTCGCCCGAAGATAGAAGCCCTGACTTCGTATCTGCAAAACCTTCAAGGTCGAATTCGCGCAGCAGGGACGCTATCTTCTTTTTGATGCTCCGTACCCCGTACAGGAGGGCGAAGACGTAAAGGTTCTGCCTGACCGTGAGGTTGGCGGGCACGTGGGCATAGACGGCTGCGAAATTCACGCTCCTGCTGATCTCCGACCTGTGCCCGTCCAGGTCTTTCCCGAGTACCTCGATCGAGCCCTCCGTCGGCCTCAAGATGCCGAGGATCATGTTGATGGTCGTAGTCTTGCCGGCCCCGTTAGGGCCCAGAAGACCGACTATCTCCCCTTGTCCCACGGAAAAAGAGACACTGTCCAGAGCCCTGAAGGGGCCGTATTCTTTCGTAAGGCCCGTAATCTTCAGGATGACTTCATCCGGTGATGTCACTGCCCGGTCGGCCATATATGAGTAAGATAGAGAAGAATGGGGCAAATTGCAAAACCATCCCTTACCTTGGTACAGCCGCGACCCGGCCCGCTTTCCATCCGGGTCCTTAAAGTTGCAGTCCCACAGCGCAGTATTCCCGAGCCCTCCTCCCTTCTCAGAATATAGGGCCTCGAGAAGGAAAGTCTATCGCGGGCGGGAGAGCGGAAAGTTTTAAGGCTGGATCACTCCTTCCGGCGAGCAGCCAGCGCCTTAAGGAACCGCTCCGGTACGGGAGCGACCTTCCTCGACCGGTAGTCGAAGGTGAGTATGCCCGTTTCAGCCAGGGCAAGGACCTTCTTACCTTTCCTTACCCTCTGATATATGCTGAAGCCTTTCTGCACGAAGGCGCCGAATTGCGTGTCGACGGCGACCTCGTCGAAAAGGAAGGCCTCGGCCTTATAATTGACCGCTATGTCGACCATAACTATCCCTACGCCGTCGCCCAGGTCCTCTTGGGCGAGCCCCATGGAGTGGAAGACATATGCCCTGGCCAAGCTCAGGAGCATAACGATGTTATCGGCGCCCAGATGGCCGCCCGGGCTGATGTCCCTGGGCTCTACCCTTGCGGGGTAGCAGAATGTGTACCGCTCCTGCTCGACGAGCCTTAAACGCTTGGTCATCGATGGACGTACCTAGCCGCCTGCTACGAGGGGCAGAAGACAGACTTCTACATTGTCCGGAATTTCGGCCTTGCCGAAGTCCGGGCCGGTGACGACGTGCCCCTCGATCCGCACCGCGGCATAGGGGTATGAGTCTCCCAATTCCCTGAGGAGGTCAGCCACCGTCATTCCCTCGCGCCACTCTATCTGTCTGCCGTCGACAGTGACCATCAGGCAGCCCCCTGCGCCTTCAACACCGCAAGGACCTCCGGGAAGTCGATGCCGAGCCTGCGCACGGTGGCGAGCTTGGGGATGCCGTCCTTTGTCCAGCCTCTCCTCTCGTACACCGCGTCCTTGAGCTGCTCGTATCTCTCCTCTCTGAAGCGCCTGAGAAGCTTCACCTTCTCGACCGTAGACAGGCCCTCGATGTCCACGTCATAGAGCGTCTTCAATTGGCCGTCGTAGCGCTCTACCCTCGATTCGTACTCCTCCGCGGTCACGGGGCCCATGGCCCTGTAAGGGATGGAGTCGTGCTCCCTGCGGCCGAAGCCCATCCTGAGGGAAAAAATCCTCTGGAAGTTGTATACCCTTTCGCTCATGGCTATCAGGTCGCCGGGCACAACCTCCCTTCCGGTGACTGCGCTGAAGTATCGTGCGTACCATTCCACATGCTGCATCACCTTTGCCGGCTCTTTTGTCTGTTTATTGTCGGCAGGCGTGACGTCGTTCCAGGGCAGCTTGCACAGCCCGCACAGGCCGAACCAGGTGCGGAAGAGGGGGAACCAATGAAGGGCCTCTGCCTTTTTCTCGAAGGTGGGGAGGAAATTGTGCACCATATCCAGAAAGATCAGCCATGCCTCGTCGTGCTGAGGCCCCTTGAGGGCCAGACCGTAGCCGCCCTGCTGCGCAAGGGACTCCTTGCTCATGTACTCTGAGAACTCTAGGCCTTTTGCCTCCATGCCTATGTCTCCCATGAGGTTCCGGTCGGCGCCGTAGCTATCAGCGAAGATCTCCTTCATCTTCCTGATCCCTTTGCCCACCACGCATCCGAACCCCTCGCCCCTTGCCATCTGATGGACGAGCTCGAGGGCAGCCTCCTTGTTCCCGAAGGAAAGATCCATGCCGCCTGAGGCCTTTTTGTCGATGAGGCCCGACTCGAAGCAATCCATGACGAAGGCGATGCTCGTCCCCACGGATATGGAATCGAGCCCGTAAGTATCGCAGTAGAAGTTCATCTCAACCGCGAAGAGGGGATCAAAGATGCCGAGATTCGAGCCGCACCCCGCAATCGTCTCGTACTCGGGACCGTCGACTAACACCTTCTGCCCCTTGTAGGGCCCACTGACGGGCACGAAATCCTTTACGCAGTGGGCGCATGACAGGGTGCAGCCGATCCAGCAGCCGTCGTAGCCCTTGTCGAAGAGCTGCCTGAAGACATCCTCGCCCATGCGGGCCGCTTCAGCGTGTTGGCCGTACCGATAGTTGCGAACGGGCAGAAGGTCGTAATCGTTCATGATGGTAACCAGATGGGCGGTTCCGACGGAGGACATGTGGTTCTGCTTCGGGTCCTGCTCCACGATCTCCTGGGAGTGGAGCCTGGCGACAAGTTTGAGGGATGCCTCGTCCGCCGGGTCGTTCGTGGAGACCGTCACCTTGTCCCAGCGCACGACAAGGGCCTTGAGCCCCTTGTCCGCAAACACTGTGCCCAGGCCTCCGCGCCCGGCCTGTTTGAGCCTGGTCTTTCCCCGCTGCCTGTCGTACCATGAAAAGTTGAGGCACCCGATGAGCGTGTGGCAAGCGCCGGGCCCTGTGGCGACAACGGATATGTCCCTGGGCCTGCCTCGGCCGAAATGGTCCGTCAGAAGGGCTGTGATCTCGTGCGCCTCCTCCGGCAGTCCCGACACCTCCAGGATATCCACTTTCTGCTCGATGCCATCTATGAGGATGATGGTCGGGACCCCCGACTTGCCCCGGATCTCTAAAGCATCAAAGCCCGAGAACTTTAAGTAGGGGCCGAAATAGCCGCCCACGTTCGAGTCTACTACAGAGCCTGTGGTGGCGGAGATAGACGTAACTATGCTCTTTCCCGATCCGGGATATATGGGCGTTCCGCCGAGGGGGCCGGAGGCGATGCAGAGCGCGTTCTCGGGGTCGTTCCAACGGGTGCTTCCCTTGACCGCATGCCAGAGCAGCCACAAGTCGAAGCCCTTCCCTCCAACGAAAACTTCTTTCATCTCCGCAGTAACGGGCCTGACCGCAATGCTACCGTCAGAGAGGTCGACGTGCAGCGTCCGATTCGCATAACCCTTCTCGACGGCCTGCCTCTCGTAGCGGATTTCTTTCAACTTTTTCAAGGTAAACTCATCCATCCCCAAAAAGCCCTCTCTTGGGCGCTTGCCCATTTTGAAAAGCGGTGCCGACAAATTATCACGAGGGTCTGCCGGTGTCAATATGAAAGGTCGGCCCGCCGGACGGTTTAATTTTGCTCCGTTCCCGTGGCTTTCCTTGACTCGACCTTATTGAGTCATTATTCTCTTACAGAATACGAAGGGAGGACCTTGATGGAAAAGGTGAGTATGTATTCTCTAAGCACCTGCCCCTGGTGCAGGAAAGCCAAGAGGTACTTCGAGGAACGGGGCATTGCGTACGAGTATACGGACTACGATCGCGCCGATGAAGAAAGGAAGCAGCGCATCTACAAAGACATGAGCGACATAGGAGCAGGCGGTTTTCCGGTAGTGAAGATCGGGACGAATGTAGTAGTCGGCTACAAGCCGGACAGGTACGAAGAGCTTCTTTACCCCAAAAGAATCTGATAGGCGTCCTAAGTCCGCAGAATATTTGTTGCTTCAGCATCCGGGGCGTATCGTGATGCGTCAATGACATTTAAAGCATGTGAGGTTTAACCTTTTCCCGCGGCGCCCGACCGAAACGGCGCCTGCCCGCTTGCGACCGCCCGACTGCTTGACGGACCTCCAAACACCCATTATATTCGGAATAGGAACGGTTCCGAATTATCTGAAGAATCGATGGTCGGGTAAATGGAATAGATAAGGGCGATAGCGGCCTGGAAAATCGCCGAAAACGGCGCCCACCTACATAGGACCGGAAGAAGGACAACCCGAAAAGGAGAAAAAGATGGAGAGCTATACCTGCAACGTTTGTGGCTACGTGTACAATCCTGCTGACGGCGATTCCGACGGCGGGGTGCCGACCGGCACTGCCTTCAAGGACCTTCCCGAGTCCTGGGTGTGTCCGGTGTGCGGAGCCCCCAAGACGGAGTTCAGCAAGGCGTGATCGTCATCCCATTCTAAGGACCGCCGACACCGGCCGGTCATGTATGGGAGGAGGCGCGGTTATTAACGATTCTTGCCGGAGCTGATTGACAAATATAAGGCAAGACACTAATTTACGGAATAGGAACGGTTCCTAATTGGAGAGATTAGCCAAAGAGTCGATAGTCAAACGGTTCAAGAAGAGGGGATTGAGAATCACCCCTCAAAGACTGGCGGTCATCGATGTCTTCATCGAGAATAGGGGGCTTCATCCCGGAGCGGCTCTTGTATACGAGGAGGCAAAGAAAAAGAAAAAAAGCCTGAGCCTGTCAACGGTCTATGCGACCCTTGATGCCCTTTCCCGTTGCGGCATCATCAAGGTCCTTGAATTCGACAGAATGGAGAACCGCTATGAGAGTGACCTTGAAGAACACATCAACCTGATCTGCGGGAGATGTGCAAAGATAATAGACTATCGGGCGCCTGTAGCCGTCGACCGGAGGGAGGTAGCCGGAAGGACAGGTTTCTCGATCACGGATGGCAGGCTGGAGTATTACGGGCGCTGCCGAGACTGCCGTGAGCACGAAAACGTTACGTAGTATTAATGGAAAGGAGGCTTCCATGGAAAAAGAGAAAAAAGAAAAGAGACTGACTACGGAGGTCGGCGCGCCAGTCGTCGACAATCAGAACACGATGACGGCGGGCAAGCGCGGTCCTGCCTTGTTGCAGGATATCTGGTTCCTTGAAAAGCTCGGTCATTTCGACAGGGAGGTGATTCCCGAGCGGCGCATGCACGCAAAGGGCTCGGGCGCCTACGGCACATTCACTGTAACCCATGACATTACCCGCTATACCAGGGCAAAGATCTTCTCTCCAATAGGCAAGAAGACGGACCTCTTCATCAGGTTTTCAACGGTGGCGGGCGAGCGGGGTGCAGCGGACGCGGAGCGGGACATCCGGGGCTTTGCAATGAAGTTCTATACAGAGGAAGGCAACTGGGACCTGGTCGGCAACAACACCCCCGTCTTCTTCCTGCGCGATCCCCTGAAGTTCCCGGACCTGAATCACGCTGTCAAGCGCGACCCCCGGACAAACATGAGAAGCGCTCTCAACAACTGGGACTTCTGGTCCTCTTTACCCGAGGCGCTCCACCAGGTGACCATCGTCATGAGCGACCGGGGCATCCCCTGTTCCTATCGCCACATGCACGGTTTCGGCAGCCACACTTTCAGCCTCATCAACGGCCGGAATGAGCGCCACTGGGTAAAGTTTCATTTCAAGACGCAGCAGGGGATAAAGAACCTGACCGACCAGGAAGCCGAGGCTCTCGTAGGAAAGGACAGGGAGAGCCACCAGCGCGACCTGTACGAGAGCATAGAAAAACGCGACTTCCCCCGCTGGACCCTCTTCATCCAGGTTATGCCCGAGAAGGATGCGGCGACCTGCCCGTACAACCCCTTCGACTTGACCAAAGTCTGGTTCCACAGCGACTATCCCCTTATCGAGGTGGGCGTTCTCGAATTGAACCGAAATCCGGAAAACTACTTTGCCGAGGTAGAGCAGTCGGCTTTCAACCCGGCCCACGTTGTGCCCGGCATCGGCTTCTCGCCTGATAAGATGCTCCAGGGACGCCTTTTTTCTTACGGCGATGCCCAGCGCTACCGGTTGGGCGTCAACCACCACCTGATCCCGGTCAATGCCGCACGGTGCCCGGTCCACAGCTATCACCGGGACGGCCTCATGAGAGTCGACGGCAACTTCGGCGGCACCCTGGGGTACGAGCCGAACAGTTACGGCGAATGGCGGGAGCAGCCGGAGTTCGCCGAGCCGTCTTTGGGTCTGGAAGGCGCCGCCGATCATTGGAACCATCGAGAGGATACAGATTACTACACTCAGCCTGGCAAGCTCTTTCGCCTCATGGGACCGGAAAAGCAAGCACTCCTTTTCGCCAACACGGCCCGCTCCATAGGAGGAGCACCGAAGGAGATCCAGATGCGCCACATCGGGAATTGCATGAAGGCAGACCCTGCGTACGGCAAAGGGGTGGCAGAAGCCCTCGGCATCCGCCTGGGCAAGATAGGCAAAGCGGCATAGGATCGTCGTGCAGGTACAGGAGACAAACTCAAAATAGTATTTGTAGAGGGTATTTTGCGTCACATATAAAAGACCGTACAAGCGGCCTTCGGGGGAGACCGTTCCTTCCGGCGGCCGAAAGAAAGTAAAGGGAGGGATGATATGGCAAATTTGAAAGGATCGCAGACGGAAAAGAATTTGTTGAAGGCCTTTGCGGGTGAATCGCAAGCCAGGAACCGGTACACCTATTTCTCGTCCCAGGCCAGGAAAGAAGGATACGAGCAGATCTCATGGATTTTCGCCGACACAGCGGACAACGAGAAGGAGCACGCGAAAAGGTTCTTTTCGTTCCTCGAAGGCGGCGAACTTGAGCTTATGGCCTTCTATCCCGCCGGCCTGGTAGGAAAGACAACCGAAAACCTCCGGGAGGCAGCATCCGGCGAGCACCTGGAGTGGGGCACGCTCTACCCAGATTTCGCAGAAGTCGCTGATAAAGAGGGTTTCCCCGAGATAGCGAAGCTTTTCAGGATGGTCGCCGTCGCAGAAACGGGACACGAAAAAAGGTATCTCGTCCTTTACGACAACATTCAGAAAGGCAGGGTCTTCAAGAGGGACGCTTCGACGAAGTGGCGGTGCAGGAACTGCGGGTATGTGCACGAAGGCCCGGAGGCGCCTGCTGAATGCCCGGCCTGCGCTCATCCCCAGGCTCACTATGAGCTCATGATGCAGAACTATTAAAACTGCCGGGCGCGCCGGCATGCGGAAGGCCCTCGCGCACCGGTGCCGTCTCACAGAGGAGGGATTTACAATACGACAGTATTGCAAAGGGTCGAAAACCATCGTGGTCCGATCAATCTCCATCGATAACTGCCCGTCTTCGGTATAGGAGGTCTAGCCTTGGAGAAAAGGGAAACCCCGGCCCTGCTCCGGACGTTCTGGCTGTCGGAAATAATGGCCGAGAGCCTCTATGGTTTTCTCGCTCAGAGGTACGAGGATGACGACCGGAAAAAGTCTATCGTTGAGATAGGAAAAATGGAGTGCGGCCACGGGAAAGTCTGGAGTCAGCTCGCAGAACGCCTGCATAATGTCTCGTTCCGGGTATCGCTTTCGGTGAAGTGGAAGATAGCGCTGGCGAAGCTTCTTTCCCTTCTCCTCCCGCTCACCATATTCGTCCATTATCTGGAGCACAATGAAAAGAAGGCGATCCTTGACTACGCGCGGTTGCTTGAGACGTATAAAGGTGACGAGAAAACCAGAACGATCATCATCGGGGTGATAAAACAGGAGATCGGTCACGAATGGCACATGATGGAACAGATTGCGGACAGAAGACTCTATATCGCTAACCTGAGGGAAGCGATACCGGCGATGACAGCCGGCATCATAGAGACCCTCGGACTGGTAATAGGTCTTGTCGCGGCCCATGCAAGGGCTCTAGTTATAGGATTGACCGGCATGATCGCAGTGATCGGCGGAATGATCGCGGAGATGTCGGTCTCGTATATCGGCTCGAAGGGTCATTATGATCTTTACCAGGGAACGAACAGAGAGCTGAACGTGAAGACCGAGGTCAGCCCTTCCGTACTGCGGAGGGAGCTCGAAAACGATCTTATCGAGAAAGGAATCAGCGACGAAACGATAAGGCTCATAATGGACATCATAGGTAACGATACGGTCGTCCTGTCGAGCCTGGTCAGGACCATCAGGACCAGCTCCGATGTCCCTCTTCCGAGGGATTCCCTCAAGAGCACAGCCATCTTCTTTATCATCGGGGCCTTGCCGGTACTAGCGCCTTTCTTCGTCGCGTCCGCATGGGGTACAAATCCGCTGATCCCGGCGGTGGTTGCCTTTAGCCTCGCCTCATTCAGCATATCGATCGCGGGGTTCTTTATGGCAGTGCTCTCCGGTAGAAGTATATGGTCGAACATAGCCCACAACCTTTTCATAATCATGGGAACCTGCACCCTAACTTACATGGTGGGCCTGGCAGCCCGGTTTTTACTATAGACATTCCCCGATCCCACACTGCAAAAGACCACTTGACAGCACAACCGGCCATGCGTAATAGTGAAACTATGGGGTTATGACGGGGATTTCGTATTCGGAAAGAAGACGTGTCAGGCGCACGCGGAAAGCCGTCGTTGAAATCGCCTGTGCGGTGACATGTGGCTTCCACATAGCAGCGTCCACCGCAGAAAAACCAATAAGCCATTAGGGAGCGCTGCAAAGGGGGTGTGTCATGTTTTTCATGAACATTTGCACCTGGCGGCCGGAGGACGAAAAAGAGGTGAGGAAACGCAGGACCAACTGGAAGTGGCCTCGGGGGGTAAAGGTGATCTGCGAGTTTCTCGATCTGCAGGGCTGCAGGACGATAAACGTTATCGATGCCGATGCGAAAGGGCTTGTCGCGAGCCGGGCGGCCTGGACGGACATCCTGGAGTTCGAGACCTTCCCGGTCCAACCCTTCGGTGAAAGCAAGAGCCTAGCCAAGGGCTAAAGCAGACGGCGTTCTCACGACTTCCGCCGTTCCGGATAACGCACCTAAAAGTCCGGATAGGCCGGTTCAGGAAGCCTTGCCGACGAGCCGATACTGCAATTCCGTAGACCTGAGACGGAACCGTCCATCTCTCGTTTAAGGCACTCATGGCCGCAAGATTCTTGTATCCTTAGTTTAAACGAAGAGTAAGGGGTTAGATATTAATCGCCCTTCCGGTTGCCAGCTTGCGAGATAGATGGTAAATTGGATAAGAGGTATCTCGCCCCATGCCGGCAGAAAGGAATCTGAGGAAACCACGAACGAGGAGAACCGCCCGCGGACCTTTTCGGGATATCCTGGAGGCTACCCACTGGCTGAGCTCCAGCATGCTTCCCGAGAAGGTCATCGAGACTGTCCTGACTCACCTCTGTGAACGGCTGGGCAAGAGGTCTCGATGTGCCTTGCTCGAGGGCGACGATTTGAAGCTGCGGTTCTGGGCGGGTGAGCACACCTGTCCCGTAGGCGGCCTCCCGGTCGATAAAAAAAGTATAGTTTGGGAAGCCGTAAGGAAAGGCGTTCCAATCAACCTGACAGACCCTCGACAGACAAACGGCTACGTGCACAGCCTTGCCCAGGCAATCAAGATCAAGTCCGTCATACCTCTCATGTATGTTGACCCGGTAACGGAACAAACAAGGAAGCTTGGGGCCTTGATCGTCGATTCCGGGCAAGAAGGCGTGCCTATCTCGGACGAAGATTTTGAATACCTGCAAGTCATAGGGGAGCTTATAAGCGCCATCATAGGAAGAGTCGAGCTCATCGGCCAGCTCATGACTTCCTGCCGCAGGCAGGAGGCCATCCTCATGCAGACAGCGCATAATTTCCGGAACAGCATAGCTGTTATTGGCGGCTTTTCCCGGCGCATCGCACAAATGGCGCTGGACAAGGAAGTGGCGGAAAAAGCCAGGCACCTTAATGAGGAAGTGAAGGTCCTCGAAAAGCATCTCGCGGAGTTTGAAGCATACATGAGCTTGAAAACATAAAGTTGTTAGGCGGGGAGGCATTACGGATGCTCTATGAGTTCGATGGAAGGAAACCGGCTCTGGGGACGGGCACGTATGTGAGCGAGACAGCGACGGTCATCGGTGACGTGAGGATCGGCAGCGGGTGCTATATCGGTCACGGGGCCATCCTGCGGGGCGATTACGGGACAATCGAGATAGGCGACGGGACAGCCGTCGAGGAGAGTGTGATCATACACGCCCCGCCCCAGGACTCCTGCACGGTGGGCAAAAGGGTTACCATCGGTCACGGGGCCATCATCCACGCGAAGGCTATAGGCGATTCCGTCACCATAGGAATGGGCGCTATCCTGAGCATAAGGTCTGAAGTCGCAAGCGGCGCCATTATAGCCGAAGGATCGGTGGTCAAGCGGGAGCAGAAGATACCCGAGTCGATCGTTGCCGCAGGGAACCCGGCAAGAAAAGTCAGGGACGTGTCACAGGAGGAGAAGGAGTACGGGGACTGGGTGTCTCGGCTTTACATAGACCTCGCCCGGAAATATCTTGAACAGGGGATGAAAAGGATCTAAGCGGCGTGACGAACTTTCGACACAGAGGAAAATTGGCAGAAGTGCTCGTCATATTCCATTCTCAAACCGGCAATACGGAAAAGCTGGCGAGGGCCGTCGCCCGGGGCGTGGATGAAACGGAGAACGCGAGGGCGATCCTCAAGCGGGCCGCCGATTCTGCGGCGGCGGACCTGAAGAACTGTAGCGCCGTCGTAATATGTTCCCCCGAATACTTTGGCTACATGGCGGGCTTGGTAAAAGACTTTTTCGACAGGACATACGGGGATCTCAGGGATGATGCGACGGTGCAAAAGAAGCCTTTCTCCGTCGTTATCAGCGCGGCCAATGACGGGTCGTTCGCACTGAACCACATCGAACGGATCTGCCGAGGATATCGCCTGAAGAAGGTCCAGGAACCGATTGTCTGTAAGGGTAAGGTAACCGAAGATATGCTGGCGCGATGTCTCGATCTTGGCAGAACGATCGCCGAAGGTGTCAATGCGGGAATATTTTAAAAAGTTGCTGTACCAATGGAGGCAGCCGGCGGCTGCCCGGAAGAAAAAGGACCCGACCTCGCCCTTCCTTGCCGCGCCGGATTTATCGAGGGCACGGAATAAGGGACCAGGTATCGATTGGGCCCTGACAATTCGAGACTTTTGAAACGAATGGAATTTTCCCCAGGGAAGAGCGGCATCAGCCGTAGGTCACATCTTGTTCGTTCGTAGCCGGGCGAGCACTCTCGCCGCTTTGTTTATCGCGGGCTTCGGCACTTTTGTCAACCTTTATGCGACTCAGCCGCTCTTGCCTCAGTTCCGGCAGCTCTTTCGGGCCTCCGAGCTTCTGGTAAGCCTCACGGTAAGCGCCCCCATACTGGCAGTGGCGCTCACAGCTCCCCTGATCGGTTTGCTGTCGGACGCGCTGGGGCGTAAGAGAGTGATCGTTGCCGCGTTGCTCGGTCTCACTCTCCCGACGGCTTTGGCAGGGACGGCAGCGGGCCTCGGTCAACTCATTCTCTGGCGTTTTCTTCAAGGGCTCTTCATTCCCGGCATTGTTGCAGTCACCATGGCATACGTCAGTGAGGAATCGCCGTCCGAGTCCGTGGGGTTGACTATGGCAACCTACGTGACGGGCAACGTGGTCGGTGGTTTCGCCGGACGCTTCATCGCCGGTCTCACTGCAACCTGGTGGAGTTGGCGTGGGGTCTTTGCTATTCTTAGCGCGGTCACTTTTGCGGCGGCTCTTGCAACGTGGCGGCTCCTGCCTCGCCCCAACAAATTTGTCCGTCAACGCGATGTTGCCGCGGCCCTCCGGTCCATGGGCATGCACTTACGGAACCGGGAGCTTCTGGCCACTTATGCGGTAGGATTCACCGTTCTTTTTACCATAGTGGCGGCCTTTACCTATGTCAACTTCTACTTGGCCGATAGGCCCTTTTTCCTCGGGCCGGCCGCCCTATCCTCGATTTTTGCCGTATACCTCATCGGTGCGGTTATAACACCCCCCGCAGGGCACGTCATAGACCGCATCGGCCACCGCAGGGCGCTGGTGGGAGCCATAGGAATGTCCGCAGCGGGCATGCTGCTGACTTTAATCCATTTTATACCCGTCATCATTGCCGGCCTGGCGCTCGAGGCTTCGGGCGTATTTGCTTGCCAATCTGCATCGTCGAGCCACGTGGGCAGCGCGGCGGGTCACGCCCGGTCCTCCGCTGCCGGCTTATATGTCTCGTTTTACTACCTCGGCGGCTCGACGGGATCGATCCTGCCAGGCATTCTCTGGGAAAGAACCGGATGGTTCGGGTGCGTGGCAACCATACTCTGCATGCAGTGCTTGACCCTTTTAATAGCAAACAAGTTCTGGCGGGACCGATAAGGTGACCGACCGCGACCCGAGCCGCCGCGCGCCCCTCCGTCTCATTGAAGGCTCTTGATCTCCCCAGTCTCTCTAATGAGCACCGGATAACCGCCCAGGGAGGCAGGGATGCGCGATCGGGCCTCGGGAGTCAGCGCGGACACATACACGTAGATGCAGGGCCGGCCGTCGCAGAGACCCTGGCCGGTGCCGACAACGCCCGGGATCGACATGAGCCGCGGCGTCTGGCGCGCAAGAACCTCCTCGATTGTCTCCGGGCCGGCCCTCATCTCAGCCTCCCTCGGACAACACCCGTGGACCGGACAAAGGGCAAGACTGAGACCTGTCAGGAGCACCGCCAATAGCGTCCTTATTCGGCATCTCCCTTCCCCCTCCATTTCCACCTACTTGCCGTCTACGGTCACATTGAAGCTCGACAGCACTGCGCCGATCGGGTTGGCGAAGGCGTAGGTTCCCGTTCTATTTCCGGCAAACAACAAGCCGACCGGGTTCGCGGCGGTATTGTTAGTTACAAGCAAAGAACCCGAATCTCCCGCCTTTATGAAGGACTTAGGTGAGTAGACGGCGATCTGGTTCACAAAAGTGGCCGTACCCGAGCTATAGCTTACGTTTATCGTCGCATTGATTGCCTGGATTGCTCCGGTCGCCAAAGATGTAGTCCTCCCGTACTTCTGGACCGCCTGGCCGATCTTCGCGGAAGCGACAGCCGAGGCCGGCATACCGTACCCCCCTTTCGGCGTGCCCTTGCCGAGACGGTCGGTGTCCGACAAGGCAATGGCACAGTCTACCACATTAGTCGTCCCCGGCGTAAAATGGATGGGTACATATGCAGAGAGGCTACCGATGGCGTTCCCGGTGTTTACTTTGCAGCCCGTGTCGTAGACGCCCGGCTGGACGACAAGGCTGCCCGTCGGCGCAAGGTTCTCAAGAGCAAAAACATGGTTGTTGCTCAACGCATAGACGCTGCCGGCCCCGTCTTTCACCCTCGCGCTAATGGTCCCTGCAAGGCACTGCCCGATATTCCCCGTGGAGACCCCGATCGGTACGGGCCTGGGGAAATAGCCGGAGGGGTTCACAGCGGCATTTGACGGCATGGCCAGGATCTCTCCGGTGACAAGGGCGACCACCGGAGTGTTCTCTATCCTATCGGGAATTACCCCCGCCTGAGCCGTCCCTCTTGTAAAAACCACGATGGCAGGCGTCTCTCCATCCCCCAACCCAACGGCAGTTCCGACGACATCGGGCAAGGCCATCAAAGCATGATGGTGCTTCTCCCTCAGGTCGATAACCGCCCGAACCAGCGGATCGGCTTCGTCAAAATCTCCTCTATCGATTCCTGTGACAACGATTCCGCTGGTGATCCGCGCCTCCGCTCCGCCGGCCTGGATATACGGGAGGCCTTCCGCCATCACTGCGGCGGACAAAAGACAGAGCAGGGCGGCGATCGGACGCAAACTACGAAATTGAAAAAAGAGTCTCATGATAAACCTCTCTCTCGGTTGTCGGGCCTTTGGGTCTCTCCCCGTTCAATCATCTTTCAGCAATGGATGTGCCAGAATGTAAAACGTTGATATTTCGAGAAAAAGATGTGCCTTTAAGCCGGCAGGACTGTAAAGAAATCGGGCGGGTTGTAAGATAACCCGACACCTTGCGGCGCTTTCGGCTATGCTCTTTTGATTTTCATTCTCTCCGGCCAGTTCTTTAAGCGATCGCGCCCTTCTTCCTTTGCGGAGTAAAGGAGCCGGTCGGCGAGGCGGACCAGGTCCGAGGACCTCTGCTGCCTCTCCGGTACGAGTGTCGCCACGCCATAGCTCATTGTGAGGCGGTCCCCACCGGGTGAGCAAGGATGCTGTATAGCGAGGCGGCCTATGCGTTTCATGATCTTGTTAGCTATTGCCACGGCCCCATCGGGGTCTGTGTCCGTGAGGATACACGCAAATTCTTCACCCCCATAGCGGGCCGCCAGATCCCCCGCACGCCTTACGACACTCGATATAACCCCTGCTACCCGGCGCAGGCAGTCATCTCCGGCCATGTGCCCGCAGCGGTCGTTGAACTCCTTGAAATAATCGATATCCATGAGGATGAGCGAGAGATAGGATCCCTGGCGCAAGGCACTGCGCCATTCCCGTTCGAGAAGCTCGTCGAAGCGCCGCCTGTTGGAAAGGCCCGTAAGGCCGTCAGTGTTCGACAAAGTCTCGAGCATGTCCCAGTAGCGTCTCATCTCGGTAATGTCGCGGAATTTCCAGATCCTGCCGTACTGCTCCCCGTCTTTGCCGAGAACGGGGTGGGAGCTGGCGTCAATCACCGTCCCGTCCTTCAGCTCAAACTCTCCCCGGACCGTTTCTTCGGGGTGCCTATGGACACGGACGATCATATCGTAGAAACCCTTGGGGTTCTTTATCGCAGCCATTACATAATGGATCTTCTCCTCTTCGTCCCCATGGGTAACGATGTTCTGGGGGATCTTCCACATCTCTATCATCCGCCGGCTTTCCAAGACTTTCGGCCTTCTGCTGTCGACAATAAGGATACCGTCGTCGGAGGAGCGCACCATGGCCTGGAGGAACGTCGTCTTCCAGAGAAGCTCTTCCTCACGGATCGTCCTGTCGGTTATGTCGAGGAGCGTCCCGATTATCGCAGGCTTCCCCTGATAGACCGTACGGGAGCCATAAGCCTCGACGCATTTGACCTGCCCGCTCTTCGTGACTATCCTGAAGCTGAAATTCACGGAATCGACCTCTCCCGAAATTCTTTTCCGGATGTTCTCCTCTACCAGAGCCAGGTCGTCGGGATGGACCACGTCTTTCGGTCCTTTCAGGTTGACGAGCTCCTCTAGCGGGTAGCCGAATATCTCTGCAAGGCGTCCGTTGGCGTACTTGAAAAGGCCGTTATGGATGAGGTAGACGCCCACCAGTGCTTTTTCTACGAGGTTCCTGAACTTGCCCTCCGACTCGCGGAGGGCCTCTTCCGTCTTTTTCAGCTCCGTGATATCCTGCGTGACTCCTTCATAATAGAGGATCTCTCCCTGCCGTCCGCGCACCACGTGGGCGTTCATGGAGATCCAGAAGACACTGCCGTCCTTGCGGCGCCGCTTCGATTTGAAATTCCGGACTTCGCCGTCTCTCTCGATCTGCTCGGTGAATCGCGCTCGGCCGTCCGGTTCGACGTATAGCTGCTGCGGTGTGACTGAACGCATCATCTCGTCGGGAGACCTGTAACCATGCATCCGGGCGTGGGCGGGGTTGACGCTGATGTAGCGCCCGGCGGGTGTGCTCTGGAAAATTCCCTCGAAAGCGTTTTCAAAGATATTCCTGTAGCGCTCCTCCGATTCCCGGAGCCGTGCCTCGGCCTCCTTGCGCTCCGTGATGTCCCTCGATACAGTGTATAAAATCTCCCTGCCCCCTATCGGTACCACAGTCTGGGACATCTCGACCCAGAATTCTTTGCCGGTAAAGGTGCATCGAAGCCATTCGAAGTGGTTGCATCCCTGCCGCAGGGTAGCCGCATTCAACTCCCTGGCAGCATCGCGCGAGAGGCGGCCGTCGGGCTGCCTCTCGGGCGCTATATCCCACGGGGAAAGCCCGATCAAGCGGTCCTTGCCCGCGCACCCCATCTGCCTGAGGGCGGCGGCGTTGCAGTCCACATAAGTTTCTCCGTCTAAAAGGAAAATGGGGTCGGGCGAGTTCTCGAAAAGAAGCCTGAACTTCTCCGCCCCTTCGTCGGCGGCCTGCTCGGCCGCCTTCCGCTCGGTTGTATCGGTGAGGAAGCAGAGCGTAGCAGTCTTACCGTCCCAGCGTATCAGGACTGCGTACAAATCGACCCATCGGATGGCGCCGTCCCTGCGGACAATGCGGAACAGGTAAGTTCCGGGAAGTTCTTCCCCTCTCAGGCGGCGCCGCCAATGTTCGAGGACCATCTCCCGGTCGTCGGGATGGATCAAGTCGGCCATGGACTCCCCTAGCGGCTCATCCGGAGGAAGGCCGAGGAGAGCGCAGGCTGCGGGGTTGCGGAGTACGACCCTCTCGTCTGCGACGACAAATATCGCTTCGTCCGCCTTTTCGAAAAGGTCGCGCCGTCCCTTCTTGCTCTTTCTCAGGCCGCCTTCCGCCTGCCGGTTCGCAGCCGCGGCTTGTCCGTCCTCAAGCGGCGCCGAAGGGTAGGGCCGAACGTGACGCCTCTTTTTGCAAGCCCGCTCTTCCACGGGCGTAGGCGGCGCATGCGCGCGGCCCCCGCTGGCGCACCTTGCGCCGGTCTTCAGCCGGTGTTCACGACGCCTCTTTTCCATACTTCCATATTATCGACGGAAATAGAAAAAGCTAAAGGGAGGGCTTGTATTCGGCGCCGCTCTCCGGTTCGGATAGCGAGCGACGGCCCACCCGCCACTCTGCCCTTGTGTTCAAGTGCGTCACGGCAGGTATGGCTTTCCGAAGTTATCGAGGTAGGCAATTTCTTTCAAGGCCTTACGCGGCGTCTTTTGCGGAGTGGTAATGAAATGACCGACAGGGGTGAGGGAAACGATGGAATACCCCTCGGGTACACAAAGAATCTCTTCTGCTTTTCGCGCGTCGAAGGCGCCTACATGGCACGTTCCGAGGCCCAGGTTCCAGGCGGCGAGAACGACGTGCTCCATGGCAATGCCTGCGTCATACATGAACCAATCGCCCTTATCCGTTGCAGGCACACCTTTGTATATGCCCGATGCCCCTCTTAAGGCAGCCAGACATATGGTGACAGGGGCATCGACTATCGCCTGGCGGCAGGGGTTCTTTGCTGTGAGGGTCTCGGCGAGTCTTCGCTTCGTCTCTCCGTCTTTAACTATGATGAATCGCCAAACTTGCGTGTTCGCCCACGAGGGGGCAAGGCTGGCCGCTTCAAGGACTTCCCGGATCAGCGCGTCGGGTATGGGATCCTTTAAGAAGGTTCTTACGCTCTTTCTTTCTTTGATCACAGTCATCAGTTCCATTTGCTCACCTCTCGAACGTCCCGGCAGTACCTTGGTGCTCCCTATCCTCGCCGGCGCCTTCCGAACCTGCCGCTCAAGTTCATCCGGGCCTCTCCTTCGGACTTTACGGTTATTTTACCATATTGCAAGAAATGGCGGGCCTGTCAGCGCAAAACCGTTGACTTTTTACTTCCCTTTGTAGCGCCCGTCGATTATACTTCTCCCGGAGGTCCGATGAAGATACTGGTTACGGGAGGATGCGGTTTTATCGCTTCCCATGTGGCTGACGCATATATAGCAGCCGGCCACGACGTCGCAATAGTTGACGATCTGTCGACGGGGAAGATGGCGAACAAACCCGAAGGTGCGCGGTTCCATAAAGTGAATATCTGCGACCCCGCTGTCGAGGACATTTTCAGGATGGAGGAGCCCGACATCGTCAACCACCACGCGGCCCAGATATCCGTCCCCCTCTCGGTGCAGGAGCCTCTGATCGATGCGGAGGTGAACATAAAAGGCACCATCAGGCTCCTCGAGCTGTCGAGAAAGCACGGCGTAAAACGGTTCATATTTTCCTCGACGGGCGGCGCCATTTATGGAGAGGCGGACGTTGTCCCTACGGCTGAAGATTACCCGCCGCAGCCCGCTTCGCCGTATGCCATAGCGAAGTTTTCTGCTGAGAACTACATAAGGTTTTACGGCAGCCAGTACGGAATGAGTTACACGTGCCTGAGATACGCGAATGTCTACGGGCCGAGGCAGATTCCCCACGGAGAGGCGGGGGTGGTGGCGATCTTCACCGAGACTCTCCTCAAGGGGCGTCTGCCCACGATCAACCATTTTCCCGGCGAGCCCGAAGGGATGGTGCGTGATTACTGCTACGTGAAAGACGTAGCCTCGGCGAGCATCATGGCAACCACGGGAGGGAAGACGGGCATCTTCAACATCGGCACGGGCAGGGGCACGAGGACGAGGGAGCTCTACATGCGTATAGCGGAGGCGTTGCAAGAGAAAGGCATCGCTCTGCCCGACGGGTTCAAAACACCTCCCACGGCAGAGGCTCGGGGGGGCGATATCCGGGTGAGCACCCTGAAAGTGGAGAAGGCCAAGGAAGAGCTTGGCTTCGAGGCAATGCACGACCTGGCATCGGGGCTCTCCGAAACAATCGACTGGTATCTGGCTCAAAATAAGAAGCAAGACAGGTGATCCCCCGGCCGGACATTACGCCACGGGATTTGAACCCCTACGGTTTAACCCGCTGGATCCTAAGGGCATAAAACACCGGAAACGAGACTCCATCAAAACCCGCGCAATTCCTTACAATCCATTCATTATCAAAGGCTTTCCGGTTTTCCCTGTATCGGTAGGAATCGGCCCAAAACGGCTACATACTGACCACCACGGGCATAAAACAGACATAACGGAAACTCTATGTCCCGGCGGCGTAGATCAACTTAGTAAATCGACTTTACCAGCTTTACCAGAGGTTAACTAAATGCCTAAGCCGAAGATCGATAAAGTCAAATTATCTGAGCTACTTAGGGCAGGTAAATCGCAGAAACAGATTGCTCAACTCTTCGGCGTCAGCGAGGGCGCCGTCTCGAAGGCGAAGAAGGAGCTCAACATCTCCGTCGTCAAAAACATTGCCTTGGAATCTGCCCACAGGGTGGTCGAGAAGAACCTGAACGCCGTGGAGCAACTACAGAAGATCAACGGCTATGCGAATGAACTCCTTGACCTTCTCATGCGATGGAGCCGCGGAGACGATGAGGCGCTGCAAATCCTCGAATCCCAGGTGAAAAAAGTCAAGCGGGGCAGTAAAGAAGAACCGGAAGAGGTCCTGGAGTACAAGTTCAAGGACCCCCGCGAACTCGCCCTTAAGGCCATGGCCGAAATACGAGGGCAATTGTCCCTGCAGCTCGATATCTTTAAGACGCTCTACGACGTGGAGGCCATAGCGGAATTTCAGAGAGAAGTACTCGAAGCGATTGGGGAGGTTAGTGCCGATGTCAGAGATAGGATTATTAGGCGTCTCAAGGAAGGCGGAGCTTTACGACCGTCTGCTACAATCGATCGATCAGCGGTTCGGCTCGTCTGATAGTGTTCGGCCTCTCGGGGAATGGGCCGCGTCGGTCCCTATCGTACTGGACGGGAAGCCCTTCACGTTCGAGAGACACGAATACCTCATCGACCCTTACGCAGACACCCACCCGTACCAGGTGGAGGAGAAGGCTGCCCAGCTCGGTCTCACATCGAAGGCGATGCTTAAGGCGATCCACAGCGCCCGGTACCGCAATTACCGGGGCATCCTCTACCTCTTCCCCAACAAGACGGACGTAACAGACTTCAGTAAGGGCCGGATCGACCCGCTCATCAATGACAACTCTGAGACAATAGGGAAATGGCTCAAGGACACGGACTCCGCGAACATAAAGCGCATCTGGAACTGCTTTCTTTATCTCCGCGGCATGACATCACGGGTGGGCCTGAAATCTGTGCCGGCCGACTTCATCATCTTTGACGAGCTGGACGAGGCCCCGCAGAACGCCGTCGACATGGCCATGGAGCGGATGGGCCACAGTGAATTCAAGGAGGTTTTCAAGCTCAGCAACCCGACCTTGCCCGATTATGGCATCGATAAAGCTTTCCAGGAGACCGACCAGCAGTACTGGCTCCTGAAGTGCGAGCGCTGCAGAGAGTATACCTGCCTGGAGGATACGTTCCCCGGTTGTCTCCTGGAGGTGGACGACGGCAGGGTCATCAGGGCCTGTCAGAATCCGAGGTGCAGGGGCGAGCTCAATCCCTCAATAGGAGAATGGGTGGCGAAGCGGCCTTCCATCACTGACAAGCGAGGCCGCCATTACTCCCAGCTCTTCAGTCACTTCGTTGAGCCGGCCGCAATCCTCCACCAGTTCAGGACCACGAGTAACCTCACCGACTTTTATAACCTCAAGATCGGGGTTGCCTACGTGGAAGCACATAACCGTCTGACCGTTCAAGAGGTCCTTTTCCTCTGCGGGAACGACGGTATAGCGAGCCAGGATCCGGGCCCCTGCTTCATGGGTGTTGACCAGGGCTCCGATCTCCACGTCGTCATCGGCAAGAAAGCCCGGCAGAAGGCGGGGAAAGTCATGCACCTGGACGTTTACAAGGAATGGGAAGAGCTTGACGGGCTAATGAGAAACTTTCACGTTTCCCGGTGCGTGGTAGACGCTCTTCCTGAGACCAGAAACGCCAGGGCCTTCGCGCAACGGCATAAGGGCAAAGTCTACCTGAACTACTACAATGACCATCAGCGGGGATCGTACGCATGGAATGACGCTGAATTCATCGTGCAGTGCAACCGTACGGAGAGCCTCGACGCAAGCCACAAGGAGATAGCCGACCAAACCATTATCCTCCCAAAAGAGTGTGAGATAGTGAAGACCTTCGCGGACCACCTCCACAATGCGGCCAAGAAGCTCGAGGAGGACGAGGAGACCGGCTCGAAGCGCTACATATACGTGAAGCTCGGGCCTGATCACTTCCGCCATGCGTTCAACTACGAGGCCATGGCCCGGCAGAGCAGCCCCATTTTCGTATTCGCAAACCTATAGAGGAGGGCAGGAATGAGCATTGTGGTGAAGGCAGAAAGGAATGAGAAGGGGTTAATAATCCACGAGATGGACAACGGCGAAAAGAAAGTGTATCAGGATATCCGAGGCGGTATCAGTTGGCCGCTTATGGATGAGAACCTGCCCGCCTACTATTGCATTTATGGAGAGGAGCGGGTGCCTACCCCACCATGGGCGATAGGAACCCCTCTCGACAGAGAACAGCCGCCAGGGCGGGGCAAGCTTTGCTTTCTGAGCGAATACGAGGCCCCTGATGCCCTTACATCGCTCGATGTGTTCTTTCAAAGGCTGACCGATGACACCACCCGCTACCTCTGTGAACACCTGTACGGCATAACGGAAAAACTTAAAGACGACGATTACAGCGGGTATGCCGAGGCCCTTCAGACCTTTGTCTATGAAAAGAAGACTCCCGGCAGACTGGAAGAGGCGCCATGGGTCGATCAACCGGCCCTAGGCATATACCACATCAATGCCTGGATAAAGAAAGGGCTGCTGGAGATCCCGCAGGGGTCCCTTCTGCTTGATCAGTTGCGAATGGTGCAGACAGATGCCGTGAAGGAGCTGCCGCGGAGACTCAATGCGGTGAATGCGCTACGGTTTGTCATTTGCAGCTTCGAGAAGAACAGACCGAACAGAAATTCCGGCTTCGTGCCCGACCGGGGTCCTGTCCACTACGGTGGAAGTGAAAGACGGCGACTCTGACATTGAAGACCTATTTCTGAGGGGACGGCACGGTGATTGCCGATGGTAGGCGCGCTGCAAGGAAGAACGAGGACCGGGGAATGACAAGCCCCCAGTAATCCCCCCTTGATTGGCGGTTCCACTTCACGGTAACTTCACAGTCAAAAAGGACATTTTCGCCCACTATTTTCTTAGTCATGCCAGGGCGGAAGGTAGACCAAGGAGGGGGAGAAATCCCCTTCCCTGCTTCCCCTGGAGAGGGTACCTATCCTCACGAGTGCTTCCTGCCATCCGCAGTCTCGCTTTTCTTAACCTCGAAGATTGTCTTGATATGCAGCCGCTCTGATGGTAATGAATAAATGAGGTGAAAGGTTGTCTCAAGGAGGACAGCATTAGTTCTTTAGACTTCTCAATCGGCGACGAAATAGCATCCAGCTTTAGGGTCAACGAGGTCATCCAGGGTGGCACAGAGGTTGTCTATCTATGTGAAGACCTGACAGAGAAGATTCCGGTCGCCCTGAAAACAGTCCACTTTCATGCCTTCGATGATTGGAGAGAAGTTCTCCAGGGTTTCATAAGGGAAGCGAAAATCTGGATTCAGCTCGGCCAAAGGCGAAACCTTGTCAGTGTCTATCGGATAGTGAATGTTGAAACCGACCAAGGCCTTTGCCCGTTGGTCGTGACCGAGTTGGTGAAAGGACACCCGGAGTTCGGGACTTCACTCGCCGGATGGATTCGGCATTCCGGCCTTGACATGCAACTGATAGTGCTCTTCTCCTTTGAAATCTGCATAGGCATGATGGAGGCTCAAAAAGCAATACGGGAGAGTGGGAGGGGCACGGACCTGATCCATTGCGACCTCAATCCGGAGAACATACTCATCAGCGCTGAAGGCGACGTAAAGATAGCGGACTTCGGCATGGCGAGGATTTTCGGTCCCTCCGGGGTCCTCACTTTCCCGTTGCTGAGCTCAGCTAGGTTCAATACCTTCGGCTGCACAAATGCACGCTGGGGCACACCGCCCTATATGTCTCCAGAGCAATGTTCGGGGGACTCTCTTACCATCCGGTCCGACATTTACTCTTTCGGGTGCACCCTTTATGAAATGTGCACCGGCAGGCATATATTTGATGCTGCTTCCTCTGAAGAGTTTATTGACAGGCATGTCCATAAGCCCCACATTCCCGTTCTTGCGAGAAACTCGAAAATCCCCCGAGGCGTCGCATCTCTTATCGAGCACTGTCTTCAAAAGGATCCTTTGAAACGTCCGTCCGATTTTTCGGCCGTCAAAGACCTGATCGATAAGCTGATTACCGAAGCTCATTACCCCTTACTTATTTTTGATCTGTGCGGTTTTTCCGGCCTCTCTAATGAACCGCGAGTCAAGAAAAGCTGGGATGTCTCACGGGAGACTGAGATTTGGCTTCTCGATGCGATACGTGGTCCCGACTATGTGGTGAAACAGGGGCTCGCGCGTGATGTTGAGGAAGTTGCAGCCGTCGTTGACAACATCCGCAACAGGAAAGACGGCGAGAATGCGGAAGAGGTGAAAGAAAAACGCCTGAAGAAAGCTTATGAGAGTCTCCTAGTCGGGGATTCCTTTTTCAAACTGTCTGAAACCGAGGAATCAATGGAGCCGGGACGGCAGGAGGAGCTGCTGCGGCTGGCTCTGTCCCAATATGTCATGGCCCAGGAGATCGCACCAGGTGATCCACGAACAGGTTTCAGGCTCGGAATGACCTACAACATGCTTGCGCACTTAGTCAGGGAGGAGAAGCGCCAGCTGAGTGATGGCTTTCTTGCCCTCGCCCGGCAAGAATATACGGACATCATCGAATCGAACATTGCTCCTTTCGGCGATGAAATTGGAAACACCTATTACTTTTCCCCATATCATGTCTGGTATCATAGGGCAGCGACCTATTTTACTGAGGACAATGTGACGAAGGCGGCCGAGGAGTGGCGCTCTTTGCTCTGCCTGATTGACCGGGATTTTAACACAGCTTTACCAAATTGGCAAAAAGTCTTGCGTCTGATTAAACGGGACGTTGAGCACGTGCTTGAAGTCGCTAAAGAGTGTCTGCCTACTCCTGATGAAAATGAATGACGAAGGCCTTTTGTGTTGAAAGAAACCTGCATGAAAGCCCACGCACCCTTCTTTTTCAAACAGCGGGGGGGGCGAACAAGGAGACTTGAAGGGGATGGCCTGTAAAACCACCCCTCCGGACCCTCCGAAGTCTCGCCCTGGAGGCGCTGAGGGGACGCAGGGCCCTCCATCCCGCCTCGCCGGACGCCCTCACGCGCCCCAGGAAGAGGGGCAGGGCCCCGTTTCCGGCTGCCATCGACTTGGGGGCCGATCCTTTACCCCTTCGAGGCAGAGAAACGAACTCTAAACGTCCCTAAAATCCTCTTTTCGGGGAGGGGGTGCCACTACTACCCTCTGAGGTCCACCGGGACGCCTGCAGCACACGCTACGCTGTGCGCTATAGGGACAAAAGGCTGGACTATCGATGGAAGACCTTGCAATTTTTTCAAGAGGATAGGAGACTGTGATAGGGGTGTTGAGATGTACGGCAGGGCAGCAAAGCAAAGGCGCAGGGATAGGCCCAAAGTTCAAGACCGTATCTTTTATGTTCACCACTGCAGCAGTTGCCCCTTTCTCTACGTGGACTCAACGTGGCCAGAAAGAAAATACGTAATTTACGGATGCAGGCTGATTCCTATGGCCGGAGGTGTTAGAAAAACCACTAAGGAAAATGAGGAGAGACAATTAAGGATAAGAGAAATGTTTCGAAACGACACTTGGGTCTCTCAAACCTGGATTCCCGATTATTGCCCCTTGCGTCAGCCTGGGCACGGCGCCATTACCGTTATGTATGCCGAATCCGGCGATCATCAGCTGATCGCGGATAAAGTGAGAATCGAGGATCATTATTGCTCCATGGCCAGGGAGGAAGAGGAGGCTAGGCTTCGGGTAGAAGCAAGGAAGCGGGAAATAGAAGAAAGAAAGCAGAAGAAGGAGGCTGGGCAACGGGAACGGGAAGAGGCCAGGCGCAGGAAGGAGGCTGAATCGATAGAAAGAGAAAACGTCAGGCGCCAGAAAAAGGCCGAAGCAGCAGACAGACAGACGGCACGCAGAAAAGAAAAAGAGGAGAGCGATAAAAAGGGATCACCCTCCTAAAAGCATGTATTCTCGCGTGATCCTCCCCTATTGAAGGGTGCTTCACGTCCCCCCCGTAGACTCACGGGAAAAGGCAGTAAGGGCGTCGATTGTGCGAGATTATAAGGCAGCGGAGGACGGCTAAGACTACTTGAGAAGTATGATTCTTCCCGGTCGTAATTTGTTTAATAACGCTGCGTCGCGTTGAACCTCGTCTTTGACCAACGCGATTACCTTGACACTATGTTTATGGCCTATTTTCCGAATGTGCTCTTCGACCACTTGAACAGATAGGTCCCCTTGGGAAACGCCCAATCTTTTCGCAAGATCAACATTCAAATCAGCGGAGTATCCAAAAAATGGATGTGATATATCGATTACTGTGCCTATAAAAACACGGGGGTTTTCTTCGAGGTCTTCTAATATTGAATCACTGAAGGCGAAGTCTATCACTCAGGCGGTTTGGTGGCTTACTTGAATAGTCTGATCTGAAACAAATTCAGTCCCAACGCCCTCGTCGGTTAAAATCTCATCAATGAACGAATGTACGCTACCTTTCACTATATGGCATTTCTTGGCGCCGCCTTTTAGGGCGTCGAGGCACGTCTGGACCTTAGGTATCATACCCCCGTAAATGACATTCCTTTTTATCAGCTCTTCAACCTGGCTTACGGTCAAACTTGAGATGAGATTCCCGTTTTCGTCCAACACTCCGTCCACATCGGTCATGAAAATGACCTTCTCTGCCCCGATCTTGGACGCAATGATCCCGGCAACGTCATCCGCATTCACGTTGAAACCAACATCGTCCGGTTTTGTCCCCGCTGTTACGGCCGAGACTATTGGGATAACGTCATCCGCAAGACCGTTCAAAAGCGAAACGTCAACTTCCTTGGGTATGCCGACGAAGCCCAATCCCAGCGATACGTCAGTTTGCTCCGACTTTACAAGCCCCGATTGACGCCCAAAAACTACGGATTTATACCCATGCTTCGCAATTTCCTTCTTTATTGCTTGGCTGATTTTTGCAAAGACGACGGCGGCAATCTCAAGTACCTCTCTGGATGTAACCCGTAGGCCGTCAACTGACTCTACCTGTAGGTTGTGCCTCGCCATCTCTTCGTTGAGTTGTCGGGAACCACCATGAACAAGAATTACGCTGATGCCGACCTTTTTCAGAAATACTACGTCCTCAATGAGCGATGGCAAAAGACTCAAATCATTTAAGACAGAGCCGCCGATTTTCAGCACAAAACGCTTACCAGAAAATGCGTTTATGTACGGAATTGCTTCCCTTAGCCTGGGTCCGGAAAGATCGTGTTTTTTAACCAGTTCTCTAGCGGTCTTTATGAGAGAGAGTTGTGTGGTCACTTATCCCCTATCCCGGTTTCGTCATTACCTGGAGAGACGCCGGCAATCTCCATGGTTTTAAAATCGATCCTGCGCACAGGGTATAATAAATAGTAAAAATTGTCAAGCATTTTTGTGTTAAAAATCACAAACACTCCTATTGGGGCGGTTATTCAAGGGCTTCATTTCCCAGAAGTCCTTGAACTTTGTATACAATCGGCATCTCGAACAGTATTATCGCTGATTAAGTGTAATCCTTAAGTAAGCATTTTTCACGTAGAGTCAAGGAGGCAGCCTGTCAGAGACCGTAAAATTACGCTAGCTCGAAACATGAAACGAACTATTTTCAAGGTTTAAAGACAGTTGTCGTCTTGACCGTCTAGCTATTTGTGACACTGGGCCAGCGGCCTTTCCGTATCCTGTGCCTTTGCTACATCCTGAATGCCTTTAAGTGTGAGCTGCGGGCTGAAATAAATGGTCGGTGGGAAGTCATGTCAAGGGGTGAGAAACCGTTGCGATAGCCGGGGGCTCCTTTGCCGTCCACGCCTCCTCTCTCCTCCCCCACTACGGCCCTGCCGGTGGCACGCTGGAGCGCCCTGAAGGCGATAGAAGGACCGGCAGAGGGAAGTTTATAGCACTCCGCTGAGAAGCACGATCCGGGGGGCAGCCTATGCGGTCGTTTCCGAGGTTTTCAGGAAGCGGTCTATCTCGTCTTTCCGAACGTAGACAATCCGGCGTGATAGCTTAACAGCTGTGAGTTTTCCGTCTTTGATCCATCGCCAAAGGGTGACCTTCGAAATGCCTAATTTGTCGGCCGCTTCCTGGAGAGTTAGAAGGCTTTCATCTACCATCTTTAAAAGATAAAAGATTTCAATACCCTTGTCAACATTTCAATCAATTACATATTTCTCTTGACAGCCATCTTAGGATATTGTAACTTAATGAAAGCCAATGAAAGTAAAAAGGCCAGGGTAAACAGACATGGCGAAGGCCGTCGGCTACATCCGAGTCTCCACCGAAGAGCAGGCCCGGGAGGGCGTGAGCCTCGACAACCAGAAGGCGAGGATCGAGCAGTACTGCGCCTATCGAAGTTTCTCCTTGTCTGATATCATTGCCGACGCCGGCATCTCGGGAGGGAAGAACAAGACAAGGCCCGGGTTCATCGAGCTTCTCGATAGGGTCGAGGCCGGACAGGCCGACGTCATTGTCCTCTACTCTCTTGAACGGCTCTCCCGTGACATGCTCACCTTGCTTGCCATCGAACGGCTGTTTAATGAGAAGGGTATCGAGCTCCACACTGTCGAGGGGCAGGTTGATACAAGCTCCCCCGACGGATGGCTGAACTTTGCCATGAAGGCCTTCCTGGGCGAGATGGAAAGACGACAGGTAAGGTACCGGACAAAGCGGGCCATGGAGTTCAAGAAGAACCAGGGCGCCATTGTCGGTTCCATACCATACGGGTACAGGAGAAACGGTCACACCCTGGAGGAGAACCCCCAAGAGCAGGTCGTGATCCGTGCGGTGAATGACCTCTACAGGGACTCTTCACGGCTCGTCGACGTGTGCAGGTTCCTCAAGGAAGCAAACATCAAGGCACGGAACGGGAAGAGCTTCACCCCGCAGCAGGTGAAGCGCCTCATACACGGCTATCAAAACTCCTTCGCCAAAGGACACGGTAAGCTTGGCCGCCACATCAGGCGGTTCATCGAGGCCGTTGCATAAAACACGCATTTGTTCTGACTGACATTACGCCGACAGTGCTGTAACATATGAGGAACAGAGCGTCTTCAAAACTGACTGACCAAAGGGGGAAAGTATGGAGAGCGGTGGAGAGAAGATCACCTGGTTCGGCCAGAAGATAACAACGTCTTCCCATGTCCCCTTAAAATCGGTCGCAGGCCGGCTCCCCCAATTCATACGCGAGCCTTTCGGGAGTAATGATTATTTGGATGTCATCCTCAGCTGCTGCACGAACCTGCCACATCGTGCGTACGGGGTTCGACGGCGCCATAGAGGATCCCTTTGAGAAAGCCCTTCCCCATCAGAGGAAGGTAAAGAACGATGTTGAAGTACCAGGGTCCTGTGCGCCGGTCAGGGACGTGTTTCATTTGAGCCAGGTTCTGAGCTGGATCGCCAGCCATAGGAACACCATTGAGGACAGGCTCGTCAAGACCAGAGAGGTCTACGATCTTGTCAGCCCTCTCGTCAACTGACACTCACCGAGGGAGAATAACAAGGGGAGCCCCTTGTTATTCTCTCAGCGAGGCAAAGGCTCTAAGCCTCGAGCGTCCACTCCGATTTCGTTTGTCGCTTTCTTCCTAAAATGTTGCGCCGAGGACTTCAACTGAGAGTACAATCTTTCATGTGGCAATCTTACCTTTGGCTACGACAATTCTGTTCTTCCTTCTAAGAGCTTACTGCAGGGTTCCGAGAAACCTTTGCCGAAAGACCCAGACCTAAGTCCCAATTGATTCTTGGACTTGGCAGTATTAGTGTTCATTTTGTGCAGTAATTCGGTGCGACGTGTCGGCACTCACACAATGGGATAGCTTTTACGTAATCGTAGGCTCTGCTGCAGGTGCCTTGATCGGATTGAAGTTCGTCGTTGTAATGCTCGTTGCCGAAAGACCGGCACTTCGTACGGCTATGGCCGGCGACGCGCGCCCGGGTGCGAAGTGATATGAAAGTTCCTCGCAAGATCTCTTATCCTGCCTGAACACTGCGACGGATCGCGTATCTCCTTGAGGAAATCTATGCCAAGAGACAGCGCATCAGCCACCCTCTTGCCGGTCGGCTTTTCCAGCGGCACCACGTGGTCGTCGGTCATTATAATGACACCACGTAGATGTCATAGGGGTAAGGGTTGGGTATGAGCGTCGCCTCTCCCCTCGTCAGTCTGCCCTCCGGAAGCACGCGGTCCACGAACCGAGGGGTTGACTTTCCTCTCATCTCAAGGCAGAAAGGACACTGCCCCTTAATCTCGGGTCGTTCATAATCGTGAAGGAAAAGCCGCTGCGGCCTGATCGCATTGAAGTGCGAGAGATGGCCAGACTTTCCCGTAAGAGGGTCGATTCTTACTTGAAACTCTTCAGTGTTCTCCGCGAACGCTTTCCGAGGGTCAAGAAATGTGCTGCGGCAATTGACAACTTCGAACTTCACAAGCGTCATGTCTGGCCTGTCTACTTGTGAATTCGTCACAACTGTTCGGCCTGCATCACAAAGATCGTATACTTTTCCCGCTGCGTGATATCAGCCGGCCTCAGCCAATGGCCACATCTGTCGTCGAAATAGAGAGTTGTATGCCCACACCAACTTCCGGGATTTCCGCCACCAGACATCCCTTTGCCTCTCTGCCTCACTTGCTCCAGCTCGTTATTATTTGTTCTGCCATCGTATAGGGATCGACATGCCTTGCCACCAAATCCGCGAGAATCCTGTCCCATAAATGTTCCCGTTCAATTCTTTCCATCACCTGCTCAGTTATCCTTCCTTCGAGTATTTTGACGAAAGTTGTTTTCATTCGTTCCTTAACCTTTTGATCAAAACAGCCGCCTTGGAGCAACGCCTCCCTATGGCGATAAACCGCTGACACCACTTCCGCAACCCCTTTTCCTGAAATCGCCTCCGTCTTCAAAATGGGAGGAGCCCAGTTATCGTATCTTGCACCTGCGATCTCCAAGGCCAGCCTCAGGTCCTCTTCCATCTTCCCGGTACCTTCTCGTTCGCACTTGTTGATCACAAAAATATCTCCAATTTCGATAATGCCTGCCTTCATAGCCTGGATCTCGTCTCCCATTCCGGGAACTAGTACGACGACGGAGGTGTTTGCTAGATGTGCGACGTCGACCTCGTCCTGACCTACTCCCACCGTCTCGACGAGAATGACATCCTTACCCATGGCATCCATGATATTGATGATGTCGTATGTCGCTCTCGATAGCCCTCCCAGGTACCCGCGGGTGGCCAAAGAGCGTATGAAAACACCCTCATCGGTAGCGTGGCGCTGCATCCGAATTCTGTCGCCTAGAAAGGCGCCTCCCGAGAACGGACTGGAAGGATCTATAGCAACAGCACCGACGGTCTTGCCTTCCTTACGAAGCAAATCGATCACCGTATCAACCAATGTCGACTTGCCTGCTCCGGGTGCTCCCGTAATTCCTACCACATACGCCTTCCCTGTATAACGGTACAACTGCTTTAGAGTTTCGAGTGCCTCGGGTATTCGATCTTCCACATCTCTCATTAATCGGGATGCGGTAAGAATATCCCCGGCTATAACACGGTCAATGGCGTTCATTGACACAAAGTATCATTATTTTATACACAGAGGCAATAAAAAAATATTCACATCTGAAATTTATGTTGACAAAACCAATGTAACCATATTATCATCGTTTGTTAGCTACAAAATGGCTATAAAAGAGAAAACAAAGCTAAGCCAGTGACACTATTTATCATACATGGATAATATATTAAGGGTACAGAGTACCATATTTTAATATAAAAGACCCGAAGAGGAGGTAATTATGGAGGAATTTTCTACTGCAAGATTTGAGGTTGAATTCAAGAACAGGACAGTCCCTTACCTGGTGCAGGCGAGAGCCAAGGAGTTGGGAGACAAGGTATTCTTCATGTTTGAGAAGCAGAAAGTCACGTACAAGGAACTCGATGCGAACGTGAACCGTGTTGCCAACTCGCTTACCAAAATGGGGTTGAAGAAGGGCGACAAGGTATGCTTTATGATGAAGAATTCAATCGAATTCATTTACTCCTGGTTTGCACTGGGTAAGCTCGGTATCGTGATGGTGCCGATGAATCCGACGCTGCGGGGGAATCTTCTTCAGTACATCATTCACAATTCTGACGCAACCCTCGCCTTTGTCGACAATGATCTTGTAGATCGTGTTCAGTTCATAGAGGGTTCTATCCCGAAAATCAACGGTGTTGTGGTCGTGCAAGAGAATCCCGAGCACAAGGAATCAGTCAACTTCAAGCGGATCAAGGTGACGCCATTCGAGGCATTGTTAAAGGGGTCTCCATCCGCTCCGGGAGTCGAGGTGTTTCCCTGGGAGACGATGTCTATTCTCTACACCTCTGGAACTACCGGTCCTTCAAAAGGGGCTTTGCTCAGCCATCATTACTATTACAATACCGCTTGGTCAGCCCTCTATTACATGCAGCATTCAGAAAACGACGTCTTATACTCCTGTCTTCCCTTTTTCCATGCAAACGCGTCGATGTCCTCTATCTACACAACGTTGCTCGTTAAAGCATCTTTTGCGATGGGAAAGAGGTTCAGCCTGAGAAGCTTCTGGGACGAGATCGATATGTATAAAGCGACTCACACCGATGTGATGGGTTCCATCCTCGTCCTTCTTATGAAGCAGGATCCAAAGCCCGACGACGCGAAGAACAGTCTAAAAGTAGTTAACTCTGTCCCGCTGATCCCAGACTCTCTTGAATTCGAGAAGAGGTTCGGGGTGAAACTGATAGGAATGTTCGGGGCGACAGAGACAAGCATATGCATCGCGTCGCCCTTCAATGAAGAGACAAAGCCTGATTCTTGCGGGAAAAGCCTGCCTCAGTACGAATGCCGCATCTTCGATGACAACGACATCGAGTGCCCGCCTGGTGTACCTGGGGAGATAGTGGTTCGGGGGAATCAGCCATTTATTCAGATGGATGGCTACTACAATCTGCCCGACGTCAGCCTCAGAGTTTTCAGGAACCTCTGGTACCACACGGGAGACTATGGCATGCAGGACGAAAAAGGGTACTTCTATTTCGTAGACCGGAGGAAGGACTCGATCCGAAGGAGAGGCGAGAACATCTCGTCTTTTGAGGTAGAGGAAGTAGTTAATTCTCATCCGGCAGTACTTGAGTCGGCCGCAATCGCGATCAAAGACAAAGAAATGACCGAGGATGAAGTGAAGATATGCGTGATATTGAAGGAAGGGCAGACCCTGAATCCAGCTGATCTGATCATGTATTGTAAGGAACGGATGGCTTACTTCATGGTTCCCCGGTATATCGAATTCATGAAGGAGTTTCCCAAGACACCCAATCAGAAAATCGAGAAGTATAAGCTGCGGGAAGGAGGCATATCTGCAGCGACCTGGGACAGGGAAGCCGCAGGCATCAAGATCACACGATGAAGTCTAACTCGAACGCCATTCGCCCGAGGCGGGCTGGAGGGTAATCATGTTTGACAAAGATTATTTGAAAAAAATAAGAGAAGAAAAAAAGCGCTGGGAGGAAACGGTCGTCAAAGAGAGGTTGGGTCAGGCTAAAGAGATGAAGGATCCCTTCAAGACTGATTCGCAGATTGAGGTTAAGAGGTTGTATACTCCTCTTGACCTTGAAGAAGCCGGATTCGATTACCTGGCTGATTCCGGTTGGCCGGGCGCTTACCCCTTTGCACGGGGTATTGATCCTGTGATGTATCGTACTGCCCCCTGGGTGATGATGCAGTACAGCGGTTTTGGATCGGCTGAAGAAACCAATAAACGCTTTAAATACCTGCTTGGCCAGGGTGCTACCTCCTTCTCTATCGCTCTTGACTTGCCGACGCACAAGGCGCTTGATTCCGATGATCCGCTTGCCGAAGGCGAGGTGGGGAAGACAGGGGTGCCTATCGACTCTCTTAAATCACTTGAGGCCATCTTTGATGAAATCAAGCTGGATTCAGTGAAAATGTTCATCTGCGTTGGCATGTCTACAGGCCCTATTATTCTTCCCCTCTTTCTGTCTCTTGCAGAAAAGTCTGGAGTGCCTCCGAGCAACTTCGGGCTATTTATGACGAATGAATCTCTCATGGAATTTGCGTGTCGAGGAACTCAATTTACTACACCCGAGGGTCATTTCAGGCTCTCCGCCGACGTCGTTGAATACAGCGCGAAAAATTGTCCTAACTTCTCTCCCTTGCAGCTTTCCGGCTACCATGCTCGAGAAGCGGGAGCTACGGCAATTCAGGAACTCGCTTTTCCGCTGGCTAACTGCATTGCCTATATTGAGGAAATGAGTAGAAGAGGTCTCTCGATTGACGATTATGCTGGAAGCTTTTCATGGTTTCTGTCCTCATCGCTTGATTTCTTAGAAGAGGTTGCTAAGTTCAGGGCTTTTAGAAAAATATGGGCGAAAATAGCGAGAGATCGCTTCGGGGCCAAGAACGCTAAGACCATGCAGGCAAAGATCATGATCTACAGTGGAGGCAGTCATCTTACACGCCGTCAGCCCTACATTAACTTGGCCAGAACCACAATTCAGGCGTTAGCCTCCGTCCTGGGCGGTATTCAGTTTATGAACCTCTCTTCTTTTGATGAAGCTTATCAAATACCCACCCAGGAAGGCGCAACAATGGCTGTTCGCATTCAGCAGATACTGGCTTTCGAGACGGGCGTGACGAAGACGGTGGATCCTCTTGCCGGAAGCTACTACATCGAGACGCTTACAAAGAAGATTGAAAACGGGGTCTACGACTATTTGGGAAAGATCGAGAAGATGGGGGGAGCAATCAAGGCGATTGAAAAGGGCTTTTACCAGTCCGAGATTGCTGAGCAGGCTTATCGCTATAATCGGGAAATCGAGTCAAAGGACCGGATCAAGGTGGCCTTGAACGAGTTTGTTATGGATGAGGACGTTCGAGTTGCGCCTCTCCGATATGACCCGGACGCTGAGAGAAAGACGATTGATGCCCTTATAAGACTCCGTAAGGAAAGAGACAATGCGAAAGTCGAGAAGTGCTTGGACAATGTGAGGCGTGTTCTCAGAAGCAGCGATAATGCGATACCGGCCATTCTAGATGCAGTGAAAGCGTATGCGACGGTTGGCGAACTTGGATCAGTTATTCGAGAAGTCTATGGGAGATATGAAGAAGGAATCACGCGGTTCCAAATTTGATGAGGAGGACGATCATGGGGAGGGCAATCCGTATATTGATAGCGAAGCCAGGTCTAGATGGCCACGACCGGGGTGCGAAGCTAATCTCCAGAGTGCTTGTGGAGGCCGGCGTTGAAGTCATCTATACCGGAAAGTTCCAGACCCCTGAGCAGATAGTGGGAGCGGCAATCCAGGAGGGTGTGGATGGCATTGGGCTCAGCATCCTTTCTGGTTCCCACATGACGATGTTTAGGAAGGTACTTGACCTGCTAAAGCAGAAGAAGGTCGACGATGTCGTAGTGTTTGGGGGAGGCGTGATAATGCCTGATGATATTCCCCAGTTGCAGCAAATGGGCGTCGACAGAATCTTCCCCCCCGACACGCCCACTTCTCAGATTGTCGATTATGTGAAAGGAGTCAGGACCCGGAGAAATCGGTAGGCAGGAGAGTCGACTTCCACGATTATGCTAAAGATAGATGATTTACATCTCTTCTTCGGAAAGGCCCATATTTTGAAGGGCACATCGATTTTCGTGGGCGAGAATGAAATTGTATCGATCGTCGGATCGAATGGAGCAGGAAAAACAACGCTTCTCAATGCGATTTCCAGGCTCATTCCTCAGAAGTCCGGAACGATTTTTTTCAACGACCTCTGCCTGGACAGAGTCCGCTACACGTCGGTGGTCCGTCTCGGCTTAATCCACGTTCCTGAAGGAAGGATGATCATACCTTCCCTCACAGTCAGGGAGAACCTTGATCTAGGTGCCTTTCATGAAGCAGCTAGGAAACGCCGCGGTGAGAGCTTGAAAGACGTGTATCGATTGTTTCCTGTTCTGGAAGGGAGAAAGAGCCAGGTAGCAGGTACGCTGAGCGGGGGTGAACAACAGATGCTCGCGATAGGAAGAGGTTTGATGTCTCTACCAAGACTTTTGATGCTCGATGAGCCGACTCTTGGGCTGGGTCCTCTTGTTGTCGGACACATTTTTGACATTATTCGACAGATCAATGCAAAAGGCGTCGCTATCCTGTTGGTCGAACAAAACGTCAGGAAGGCGTTAAGCATTTCAACGCGCAGTTATGTGATGGAAAATGGGCACGTAACTCTGGAAGGGGCGGGGAGCGAGTTATTGGAGAATGAACTGATGAGGAAGGCATTTCTGGGGCTCTGAGTAAGATTTGGACAAACAGCGGGCGGGTTCTTAGGCAAGGGGGTTTGGAGTCAATCAAAGAAAGGAGGAGTTATGGGAAAAAGAAGCAGAAAGACCAATAGAAGTTTCGTACTGGTATCCATTCTTGTCGGTGTATGTCTATTGCTCTCAGCGTCAACCCCGATCCTCGCACAGAATCAGCCAAAGGAGATAAAGATTGGGATACTTTATTGCATGACCGGGCCTCTTGCATCGATTGCTCGTCTTTGTGTCAATGGGCATGAGATGGCGGCGGAAGAGATCAATGCGAAGGGGGGAATTAAGTCTCTCGGAGGAGCCAAGATCAAATTTGTGGTGGGCGATACCGAAAGCAAGCCCCAGGTAGCGATGTCGGCCGCTGAAAAGCTTATCACAAAGGATAACGTCGTTGCACTGCTTGGCCCGTATTCGAGCGGCATCGCCTTTCCATCAACCCAAATCTCCGAAAAATACAAGTGTCCAAACATCCTGTCCGGCCCTGTTGCCAACCAGATCACCGAACGCGGCTTCAAGTATATCTTTCGCACGGTCTATAACGCGACTACAAATGCTCGGGTAGCTCTCGATTTTGTAAAATGGGTCGGGGACAAGACCGGGCAAAGGCCGAAAAGAGTCGCGATCCTTCACGAAGATACCCTTTTCGGGCAATCGACAGCGAAGTCGTGGAAGGAAATGTTGCCCAAGTACGGTCTTGAGCTCGTCGCGGAACTCCCTTATCAGAAGACGACCCAAGACCTCTCAACGACGATAATGAAGTTAAAGGCAGCAAAGCCAGATCTGGTTCTCCAGGTTTCTTACACCAATGACGCAATCCTCGTAACTCGAACGATGTACGACCTCGATTTCAACTGTATGGGAAGAATTCCTTCCGGGGGAGGGCATATAGACCCGGCTTTCGCCAAGGCTGTGGGCAAGCTGGCTGACGATCTTATTGTCAATCACCATTACCATCCCTCTTTCAAGGGACCGAAAAACAAGAACCAAATTGCTAACGAGAAATATAAGAAGAAGTACGGGATTGACATGGACGACTATAGCGGACCGGCCTATGACGCCACTTGGGTGCTTGCGGATGCGCTGGAAAGAGCGGGCTCAATGGACAGACAAAAGGTGAGAGACGCCATCGCAGCCACAGACATCAATTGGAATAATTCGCCGGTGCTGAGGCCATTCCAGTACAAATTTGATGCGACCGGGCAGGCGCCAGCAACGGGTGTCTTCACACAGTTTCGAGATGGCAAAATGCAGGTGATCTGGCCTGAGGAATATGCTTCTGCGAAGGTTGTATGGCCGATGCGGACGTGGAAAGAGAGAGGCCTCAGGTAAGCAAAAAGGGTAGGCTGGAAGGAAGCGCCTGCTCCCTTCCAGCCGATTTTATAAGAGGAAGATTTCGAAAGCATGGATAGCACATTCTTAGGGCAGGTGATCGTAAGTGGTTTTCTTACCGGAGGACTCTATGCCTTGGTGGCCGTCGGGCTCACCATGATTTTTGGAGTCCTCAAGATCATCAATTTTGCCCATGGGGAATTCCTGATGCTGGGAATGTATCTTAGCTTCTTCTTGACAACCTATCTGCATCTGGATCCCTACATCAGTCTTCTGGTAATTATTCCTGTCTTCTTTCTCTTCGGTGCCTTCGTTCAATATGGGTTGATCAACCGGATACTTTCGTCGACGTCAGATATACACATACTCTTTACGCTTGGCCTTTCCATGTTCCTTCAAAATGCCATGCTCTTCATATTTGGTCCGTACATGAGAAGCATCCAGACAAGCTACCTGAAGAAGGTCTACACTCTAGGCTCTTTGAATATCAACAGCACCCGCTTAATTGCCTTCATCTTTGCTCTGGTTATTACGGCAATTCTGTACCTATTTCTTAAAGAAAGCAATATAGGGAGGGCAATAAGGGCATGTGCTGATGAGAGAAAAGGCGCCAGGGTAGTCGGGATAGACATAGAGAGAATGTATCTTATTGCCTTTGGCATAGGTACCGCTTGTGCGGGGGCAGCAGGAGGACTCCTCATGCCATTTTGCTATGCTGACCCCCATGTTGGAACAACATTCATATTGGTCGCTTTTGTCGTTGTCGTTTTGGGTGGTATCGGTAACTTCATGGGCGCACTGATAGGCGGTTTCATCATAGGATTTGCCGAGGCCTTTGGCTCCGTTGTCCTTCCCGATTCGCTGAAACAGGTCGTCACCTTCGGGATTCTGGTGCTGATTCTTTTTTTCAGGCCTACTGGTTTATTCGGAAAGGGAAGAGCATGATGAAAAGTGTTGTCAGAAGCAGATCTTCTCTCGTTTTGGTTGCTCTCGGAATTGTTTGTCTCTTCCTGCCTGCAATCCTGGGCGAATACTTGATACATGTGATGATCCTGATCTTTTTCTATGCATATCTCGGGCAGTGCTGGAATATTCTTGGCGGCTATGCAGGACAACTTTCTATCGGCCATGCCGCATATTATGGGATCGGAGCTTATACTTCAACTCTTTTGTTTACACACCTCGGCCTCACGCCTTGGCTCGGCATGATTGCAGGGGGTGTGGCGGCAATGATGCTTGGCCTCTTTACCGGGTATCTTTGTTTCCGTTTCGGTCTCAAGGGACCTTACTTTGCACTGGCTACTCTGGGCTTTGCCGAAATACTTCGGCTGATTTGTCTCAATATGACATCAATCGGGGGCGCACAGGGTATCCTAATCCCTCTTCTCGGCCAGGACTTCTTGAAGTTTCAATTTATGGAGCGAAAGTTCTTTTACTATATAGTCTTCGGAATGCTGATACTCTCGATCGCCGTTGTAACGAGAATTGAGAAAAGCAGAATGGGCTACTATTTCAGAGCCCTGCATCAGAATGAGGATGCGGCAGAAGCGCTTGGTATTGATATTACCCGCTACAAACTGATCGCGGTTGGCCTGAGCTCCTTCCTTACCGCCCTCGGCGGTACCTTCTATGCTCAGTATACGATGTATATTGAACCTGAAATCATGTTCGGTTCCTTCACATCCGTAGATATTCTTCTCAGAACCATCATCGGGGGCGCGGGGACCGTGTACGGCCCCGTCATAGGTTCGTTTATCCTGACGCCTGTGTCGGAAATAATGCGTAATGTCGTGGGAGGCGGCAAATCGGGGATCAATATAATGGTCTTCGGTATTATTGTCATGCTTATCTGTATTTTCATGCAAAAGGGGATATTGCCCTGGTTGAAAGCCAGGGTGAGCAATTATTTCGGCAGCGAAAACGAGGACAGCGCTTCCGAATATGTTATCAAGGAGGGGACATCATGAAACAGAAGAGGGTTGCTATTGTGGCAGCGGGTATAACTCGCTTTGGAAATCGTCAGGCAACATTCAGAGACTTGATCGCTGAAGCCGGAAAGGCGACTTTCGACAACAACAAGAATATCAAGCCAAAGGACTTGCAATCGTTTATTCTTTCGGCCGTGTATCCCGAAAGAGCCGCCTTTCAGGGACACCCCGCCCCGCTTGCGGCAGAGTGGTGCGGAGTAAGACCGTCGGAATTTCACTGTCGGGTAGAAAATCAATGTGGTAGTGGAACAACAGCGATTAGAACAGCGTATTGTGTGATCCTGTCAGGGCTTACTGATATGGTCATGGTCGTGGGTGCAGAGAAGGTCATGGTCCCTTCCCATGGAGAGATATTTCTCAACGCGATGGCCGGCTGTGACCGCGAGTGGGAAGGGTGCTTCGGTGTAACACCCCCTCCCCTTTTTGCCATGGTGGCCCAAGCACACATGAAAAAGTACGGGACGACGGAAGAGCAACTCGCCCTAGTTTCAGTAAAGAACCATAATCATTCTGTCAACAACCCCTATGCACATCACCAGAAGGGCGCGAGTCTCGAGCAGGTGATGAAGTCCAGGCCAATCGCGAAACCCCTCAAGCTCTTTGATTGTTCAACCAATACTGACGGGGCGGCTGGTGTTATTTTGACAACGGAGGAGAGGGCCAGGGATTACACCGATAAGCCTATCTATATACTTGGTACGGCGCAAATAAATGACGGATATCCGTGGGTGAACTACCCAAAGGACTGGTCGAGTTGGCCGGCACTCAAGATTGCCGCCCAAAAGGCTTACGACATGGCAGGCATAAGCCCGATGGATATTGACGTAGCGGAGGTACACGATTGTTTCACCATTTCGGAAATAATTGAATGCGAAGAGCTGGGTTTCTGCGAGAAAGGCCAGGGTGGCAGGTTTGTGCAGGAAGGGCTGTCGGATCATGGCGGCCAGGTGGTGGTGAATCCAAGCGGTGGGTTGATCGCTTGCGGACACCCGTTCGGTGCGACAGGTGTGCGCCAGGCATGGGAAGCCTTTATTCAGCTGAGAGGAGAAGCAGGAGTGCGGCAGGTCAAAGATGCCAAGATTGCACTGGGACACAACCTGAGCGGCTTGGGTGAGCATCATATCCTGATATATGGGAGGAACTAATGGCAACTACAGACAAGAAATATAATTACATTATACACCCTGATGTTTATATTACCGATCCCGTACCTTTGCAGACCCCGGATCAAAACCGTGTTTATACTTTCTACGACAACCTGCGTGAAGGGCGCCTGACCACCACCCGCTGTAAAGAGTGCGGCTGCATCGCGTGGCCTCCCCGTGTTGTCTGTTTCGAATGCATGTCGGACCAGCTTGAGTGGGTGGACTTCCCCGACCCGGGGAGGATCTATGCCTTCACGGTGCAGGAGAACGGAAATCCCCCCGGTTTTCCTGTACCCACTATCTATGCATTGATAGACTTTGATAATGGGAAGAGAATCATTTCTCCAATTGTCGATTGCGATCCGAGTGAGGTGACCGTCGGAGCGGAAGTGGCACTCAAGGTTGTGCCGGCTCCCAAGGACCGGGTGCTCTTCTTCTTCACACTGAAAGATAAGAAGTAGGCAGGCCGAGGAAGATGCCGATTCTCGATGTAAGAGGAATCTCAAAAGCGTTTGGCGGCCTTCTGGCCGTAAACGATACATCTTTCTACGTTAACGAAGGGGAAATAGTGGGGTTGATCGGCCCCAACGGCGCCGGGAAGACAACGGTCTTTCACCTTATCTCTGGGTACTATCGCCCTGACAGAGGCGCTGTATTTTTTGAGGAACAGGATATTACAGGGAAGAGGCCGAGCAAAATTTGCAAGCTCGGCCTCACCAGAACGTTCCAGAAGGTGCAGCCTTTTCCCACGATGACGGTGCTTGAGAATGTGCTGGTCGGTTGTCTCGGAAGATTTGGTAGAATAAGAGACGCAAGGGTAAAGGCATTGGAAGTCCTGGAGATTACCGAACTGGTGAAGATCAAGGATCGAATGGGTGAAAGCCTTACTCTTGGGCAATGGAAGTTGCTCGAGATTGCCAAAGCTCTCGCAACTGACCCTTCTCTCTTGCTTTTAGATGAGGTCCTTGCAGGAATGAATGGAGCCGAGGTAATGGAAGCGTTGATTCTTATTAGACAAATTAAAGATAGAGGGGTTACAATACTGATGGTGGAGCATGTGATGCAGGCAATAATGGCGCTTTCGGATCGAATTGTTGTTCTGGCAAATGGGGCGAAGATAGCGGAAGGCTCACCACAGGATGTGACTCAGAATGAACATGTTATTAAAGCCTATCTTGGCGATGACTTTTTGACGATGTAAAAGAAACAAAGGAGATGGTGTGAAGATCGGAGAAAAGATCAGAAAGGAAAGGAAACTTGCCCAACTTACGATCGAAACACTTGCACAGAAGATAGGTGTCAGCAAAATGACTGTGCAGCGCATTGAGACTGGAAAGACTTCCCCGTCCATTGCAGTGCTCGGGGATATTGCGCAGACCCTTCGAAAACCCATCACAACTCTTATCAATGAGAGCGAGAGCAGCGGGTATATAAAGATTGTCAGAATGAAAGAACAATTTGTGCTTGCTGGTGACAAGCTAACCTCGAGAATTCTCTGTCCGCGCGGGTCTCTTAGCATACCAGAGAGCGAAAGCATGGCGGTCTATTATGTTGAGGTCAAAGAGGGAACGGAACTGGAGGGCCACAGAAATAAGGGATATGAATGGGTCTTTCAACTGAGCGGGACGACGGAGTTCAGTTATCACAAGAAGAAGTATATATGCAATGAAGGTGACGTGTTTTTCTACGATGGAACAAGAGTTCACTCAGCCAGATATCTAGGGGACAACAAATTTTTCCTTATTTCTTTTAAATAAGGGTTCGGTCCGGAATTCTGTGTTTGTTGGCCTTACCCTTTGGAACGGAACAAAGCATCCGCGTAATACGATCACGTAACGGTTTATGCTCGATCGAGTCAATCTGCAGGGAGGAGAAATCGACATGGCGGGGGCATACGAAGATTCCTACCAAAGATCTATAGCCGATCCCCAGGCATTCTGGGGCGAGGCTGCAAGAGACATTCATTGGTACAAACCCTATATTAAGGTCCTTGATGCGGAATCGGCGCCATTCTATAGCTGGTTCAAGGGTGGTGAGTTAAATACCTGCTACAATGCGATTGATGTCCATGTGCTTGACGGACGGGGAGATCAAGTAGCACTCATCTACGATAGCCCCGTTACGGATACCATCAAGAAGTTCACCTACAACGAATTGTTGGACCTCGTGTCGAAGTGTGCGGGTACGCTGGCATCGCTCGGTGTGAAGAAGGGTGACAGAGTTGTTATTTATATGCCAACGATCCCAGAGGCTGCAATTGCGATGCTTGCTTGTGCAAGGATCGGCGCTATTCACTCTGTGGTCTTCGGCGGCTTTGCGCCTCACGAGCTTGCCATTCGCATTGACGATGCCAAGCCGAAAATAATCATGTCTGCATCATGCGGAATCGAGGGCAAGAAGATCATCGAGTACAAGCCGCTGTTGGAACAGGCACTTATTGTAGCCCATCATAAGCCTGAGAAGTGCATCGTTTATCAACGAGAGCAAGCGAAAGCTCGCATGAGCTTAGGCAGGGATCTCGATTGGGCGGACTGTATGGCCGAAGATAGAGCCGCAGATTGTGTTCCCGTTCGGTCCTCCGATCCCCTTTATATCCTTTACACCTCTGGTACCACAGGCATGCCCAAGGGCGTCGTCCGTGATAACGGAGGCCATGCAGTGGCGCTAAAATGGAGCATGAAGAATATTTACGGGGTCGATCCTGGGGATGTTTTCTGGGCCGCGTCTGATGTTGGCTGGGTAGTCGGACATTCCTACATTGTCTATGCACCACTTCTCTACGGTTGCACTACGGTGATGTACGAAGGAAAGCCTGTCGGGACTCCGGACCCAGGCGCTTTCTGGAGAGTCATTTCTGATCATAAGGTGAAGGCGCTATTCACAGCACCAACGGCATTTAGGGCCATAAAGAAAGAGGATCCGAATGGGACCTTCCTAAAAGGTTACGATCTCTCTCACTTCAAATCTCTGTTTCTCGCCGGGGAGAGGCTGGACCCGGACACCTACTACTGGGCAAGCCAATTACTGCAAAGACCGGTTATCGACCACTGGTGGCAGACGGAAACAGGATGGGCTATCGCGGCAAACTGCGTAGGGTTGGAGCAACTGCCGATAAGAGCGGGTTCTCCTACAAAGCCTGTACCAGGATATCAGATAGAGATTATGAGTGACAACGGGGCGGTGCTTCCCGCAGGGAAAGAAGGAACCATTGTCATAAAACTTCCTCTTCCTCCTGGCAGCTTCATGACTTTATGGAAACAGGATGCCAAATTCAGGGAATCATATACCGATCCTTTCCCACAATACTATTATACGGGCGATGGGGGCTACTTTGACAAGGATGGGTATCTCTATGTGATGGGTCGGGTTGATGATGTAATTAATGCGGCAGGGCACCGACTTTCGACCGGAGCGATGGAGGAAGTTATTTCAAAGCATCCCGATATTGCAGAATGCGCCGTGGTAGGCGTTGAGGATAACCTTAAGGGGCAGTTGCCTTTCGGTTTTGTCGTTATGAAATCTACAGTCGAGACTGAACCGAAGCAAATAATTGAAGAGTTGATCCGAATGGTAAGAAACCAGATTGGAGCCATTGCTTGTTTCAACCGGGCTGTAGTCGTTAAGCGCCTTCCAAAGACCCGATCTGGAAAGATTCTCAGAAAAAGCCTGAAGAAGATCGCGGATAATCAACCGTATGACGTGCCTTCAACGATCGATGATCCCGAGAGCCTCAAGGAGATTGAGGATGCCCTAAAAAGTATGGGGTAACATAAATAGCTTTGCGTAGTTCGTTCGGTTTCGTTTCTTCGATAGAATGAAATACCCAAGACTCTTCTCGCCCATAAATATCGGAAGCTGCACGTTGCAGCCAAATCGCGTGATGATGACAGCCGCAGTCACAAGGCTTGCAGGCGAGGACGGAGATGTAACCCAGCAAATCATTGACAGATACCAACGTATTGCCATGGGTGGGGTGGGCGCTATTGTTGTTGAAGCAGCGGTCGTCCTCTCCTCCCGAAGCTCATTTAACTTGCGTATCAGTGATGATTCGTTTATCAGTCAGCTGAGAAATTTGGTGCGCGCCATAAAGGGGGTCAGAGGTAAAGATCGGCATTCAGCTTATGCACTTCCTCAAGCTTTCCAGAAGGGGATGGAGACAGAAGGTTGAAGATCTGACACCTGAAGAGATTGCGGAGATACCCACTCAATTTGCGGCGTCTGTGAGAGCAAGGGCCTCCGGTTTCGATTTTGTTGAGCTTCACATGTCACATTTTACGACGCTTGCTTCCTTCCTCTCCTTAAGGAATAAGAGAAATGATGAATACGGTGGCGATCTTCTAGGTAGACTTAGGCTCCCCCACTGAGGTAATAGTGGCCACCCGGCAATCTGTGGGAAATGATTACCCTGTCGGCCTGAGAATGCTCGGAGAAGAGTTCATTAAGGAAGGTAACACCCTTAGAAGCACCGGCCTCAATCGGACCCACCCCTCGCCGGTGAAGAGACCCACCTGACCGGCGTTCGGCCGGCGGCAACGCCGCCGGTTTAGAGACCCACCCCCTCTACCTTCAAACCCCCTTAGATTCTCCCGCAAGACTGTTCTCCCAAGCATCTTTGGTCCACACTCTTTCCAACCGACGTGGTTGCGGAGGAGCCATGGAGAAGACGTGCCCCCACTGCGGGAAGAGGTTTCTCCCCCATCCCGCTGTTCTCAACCAGCAATACTGCGGAAGCGCCGACTGTCAGAGAGCCAGAAAAAGGAAGTGGCAGAAAGAAAAGCTCAAAAGCGACCCAGACTACCGGGAGAACCAGGCCGCGGCCCAGAAGGCGTGGCGCGAAAGAAACAGGGGCTACTGGAGAGAGTACCGGAAGAAAAACAAGACCTACAGCGAGCGGAACCGCCTCCGTCAGAGCGAGCGGAACCGTCAGAGGCGCGTGATTGCAAAGATGGACGAGCTTGGAGCAAAAAGCCTCGTATCTCCAGGCCGCTATCGGCTCGTCCCTCTTTACGGTAAGATTGCAAAGATGGACGAGCTCATCGTCGAAATCGGCGTCGTTGCAGGGGAATGCGCTGTCGGGTGAATGATTGCAAAGAGACGACCAGCTTCTCATTTCTTCCGCTCCCCGTTATTCTAAGAGCCGATGGACTGACCTATAGAAGACGTCGCCGTATCGAAGATGGGCGAGAGATACGCAGCCTTCAGGATCGTGAGCCCGAAGGCGGACGAGGCCATGGCGAAGTCGATGAAGAAATACGGACAACTGTCCCCCGTCGTGTGCGCCAAGATCGGCGACGGCTGCGAGCTCGTCGACGGGTTCAAGCGCCTCCGGGCCTGCCGGAGCCTCGGAAAGGAGACGCTCAAGGCGAGGGTTCTCAACGGAACAGAAAGAGTCTTAAAGGCCGCAATCATACAGTTGAACCGGGGCAGATCGATAAGCGGGCTCGAAGAGGCCATGGTGCTCTCTTCTCTTTATAGAGACGACGGACTCTCCCAGACGGAGACCGCCGTTCTCCTGGGCAGGCACAAAAGCTGGGTATCAAGAAGGATATCTCTTATAGAGAGACTGAGCGACGAGGTGCGACAGGACGTCAGGCTGGGTCTTCTTTCCCAGAGCATGGGCAGGGAGCTCGCGATGTTGCCGCGCGGCAACCAGAAGGAGGCGGCACATGCGATCATCAAGCACCGGCTCTCCACGAGGGAGGCGGCAAAGCTCATCGCGTATCTTCTGTCCCGCCCGAAGTGGGACTATCATTGCATACTCGCGAGCCCCTGGAAAGCAGTAGGCCCCCGCGAGCCTCGACCGAAGGGGTTCGCCATACGGCTCGCATCCTTTGCGCGTGTTTGCACTGCGGTTGCGGAAGGGATGAAAACGATCGCCCCGGAAGAAGCACAAAGGCTCTCCGGGCTTATAGGCTCCGCCGTCGGCGTTGCGGAAGCCGCCATCGCCGCTCTGAAGGAGGCATTGTGAGCCGGGAGCAGTTCGAGCATACGCTCATCATGATGTACCGGGAGGGCTGGTCGATACGCTCCCTGTCCCGTTACTTTGGCACGTCGAGGAATGCGGTCCGGAGGATCTTAAGGGTCCACGAGAGGCGGAGGAACATAGGCCGCGATGTTCTCACAAAAAGGCTAAAGAGAGCCAGCAAGCTCGACGCCTTCGAACCAGAGATGAAGAGGATCTTCGGCAAATACCCGGACATCACCGCCGTGCGCCTCCTTGAAGAGCTCAAGGAGGCAGGCTACGCCGGAGGGATCACGATACTCCGCGAGCGGCTCGCCGATATGAGGCCTCATAAGGAGCCGGTCATGCGGTTCGAGACTGAGGCGGGCCTCCAGGGCCAAATGGATTAGAGCCCCTATACGATCCCTTTCGCGAGGAGCGGCAAGGCAACCGTCCAGTGCTTCTCCTACATCCTCGGCTTCTCCCGCAGGCAGTACGTCGACTTTACGACGAGGAGAGACTTCTTTAGCCTTATCCGCAGGCACGAGGACGCCTTCCAATACTATAACGGCGTTCCCAGGGAATGTCTGTACGATAACGAAAAGACCGTCGTCCTCCGGTGAGAGGCGGGCAAGCCCGTCTTCAACCCGGCGTTTGTCAGCTTTATTACGCACTACAACTGCAAGCCCGTCGCGTGCCGGCCTGGGCGGCCTGAAACGAAGGGGAAGATCAAGGCGCCGTTTAAATACGTAGAATTGAACCTTTTAGGCGGCAGGGAGTTCGAGGACCTGGAGGATTTGAGGAGAGTCGCTCGGTGGTGGCTGAAGGAGAAGTCAGACCTCCACGTCCACCGCACCACGGGAAAGCCTCCCCTTGAACTCTTCGAGGAGGAGAATTTCCAGCCTCTGCCCGCCCATCCCTACGATACTGCGGAAGTTGCATTGCGGGTCTGCGACGCGGAAGGATTTGTAGCCTTCGAGACGAACCGATACTCCGCGCCCTCGGACTACATCGCCGACATCCTCACGATAAAGGCGACGGAGCATGAGATCCTCATCTTCAGTCCCGAGATCGACCTTATCGCCCGGTATGAAAGACTCCCCGCGGGCCAGGGCAAAAAGGTCGAGAACCCCGACCACTTCGCGCCGAAGTGCGTTCGCTACGGCCTGGAGCCGGTGAGGGAGGCCTTCATCGCCCTGGGAGAAGCGGCAGACGAGTTCTTGAAAGGGCTAGTCGAAAAGCACCCGAGGAGGTGCGGCTTCCATGCAAGGTATATCCTCCGGATGAAAGAACACTATGAGAGCGGCGACATCCACGGCGCCGTCGAGCACGCCCTCAAGTACGGCGCCTTCGACGCCCATGCGGTCGAAAGGATCCTGAAAGCGAAGGCCGAGCCCCGCACGCTCGAGTCCGCGAGAAACGAGAAGGCCCGGAAGGACCTAGAAAAGGCGCTGCCGAGGATCGCGTAGCGGCCGCTCGACGAGTACAGCGAACTTCTGGAGAAGGACGATGAAAGCTATGCCGGAAGAAACCCTGACGAGGATCAGGGGCCATCTGAAGACCTTGCGCCTGACGGCGATGGAGAAAGCCCTTGAGAAGGAGCTGTCGGAGGCGGCGAAGAAAGCGCTTGCTCCCATGGACCTCCTCGAGCGGCTTCTATCCATCGAGGCCAACGCGCTCATCGAACGAAGGATAGAGCGAAGGGTAAGGGAGTCGAAGCTCCCCGAGAGAAAGCTCCTCGCCGACCTCGACTTCGCCTTCCAGACGGGCGTCGACAAGGCCCAGATCATGGAGATCGCGAAGCTCGACTTCGTGGAGCGCAAGCAAGGACTTGTCGTTGCGGGGAACTCGGGCACAGGGAAGAGCCACATTGCGAAAGCGCTGCTTCTTCTTGCCTGCGCGAGGCTTTACCGCTGCAGATATACCACTGCCGCCGGCATGCTCGCCGACCTCATGGCAAGCAGGGCGGACAACACCCTCCCTATGAAGCTTAAGGCCTACACCTCTCCCGACTTCCTACTCATCGACGAGGTGGGCTTCGATCGGCTGGAGCAGGAGGACGCGAGGAACGCTTCCCTATTCTTCAAAGTTATCGACGGCAGGTACTGCAAGGGGTCGACGCTCATTACAACGAACATTGACTTTAGTCAGCTCGGGGACTATCTCGGCGATCCCGTCGTCACCACCGCCATCGTCGATCGCATGGTGCATCACTCCATTATCATCACCATCCAGGGGCCGAGCTGGAGGATGCACGAGTCGAAGAAGCTGAACGCCAGGACAGGCAAAGCCAAGTCGTAATCCCTCCAATCTTGCCTTAGAAGCAGAGGACGACCCACTGCGGCGATGGCGCGCCAGGGGGCGGGTCCTCAAACCGGCGCTAAACGTCCCCCTTAACTCAAGAACATGCAACTATTGGGTGGGTCCGTTCGTGTGGGCAAGGTGGGTTCATTCTTAAACGATGACTCTACACCCTTCTCCAGAGCGAGCCGATCGCAAAGCGTTTCGCATTGCTTGACGTCGATTTTATTAGTGTTTCTGCAGGCGAACGGTTTGAGGATGCAGAACAACCACGAGCGAATATGCCGATTTTTGCTGGAACGGGATATAGCGGGCACCGGATGAGCCCGAGGTGGTGGAGCCCCGATGGGACCCAGGTGTATTTGGCAGAAGGCATTCGGAATGCAGTAAGGGAAGTGGGGAAAGAGGTGCCAATCGTTACAGCCGGGAAGATCCGTATGCCTGGCCTGGCAGAAGAAATCCTTGAAAAGGAAAAGGCTGACATAATTGGTATGGCGCGAACCTTGTTGGCAGATCCAGATTGGCCCAACAAGGCGAAGGCGGGAAGAGCCGAAGAAATTGTGAAGTGTGCGGCGCCCTTTTTTCTTGATTTTTTTCTTGACTTCCAAAGCTATATTATAGCTATAATATAACTAGCATGAAAAACCGGATGGTTTTGAGATCACTATTAAATAAATATAGGAGGTTACAATGGGTAATCAGGCGAAATGGGATTACACACAATTCCCGGGCTATAAGAAATACCCGCATCTGTTCAAGCCGATCCAGATCGGTAAATTGACTATCCCGAACCGCATCAAGTATGCGGCCACCGAGGATAACCTGAACGATAAGAACGGCTTTGTCACCGATGCAGACGTAGCTTATATCCGGGAGAGGGCCAAGGGCGTCGTGGGCGGCATTTGCACTATGCAGGGGGTTTACATGGATGAGCCCCGGCAGGGTCAGGGCTATGTGGGCCAGGCTGCCTGCTGGGATGACAAGTACATACCCGGGCTGAAACGCCTCGCCGACGCGATCAAGGAGGAGGGCGCGATTGCCGCAACCCAGCTGATGCACTGCGGCCGTGTCGGGGCGGTAGACGTCGCTCAGTGTCAAGGCCCCTCGCCTGTTCCCCAGAGGCTGAGGATCTTTCGGCCCGTCCAGGTGATGACGAAGGAAGATATCAGACAGAGCATCAAGGAGCACGTCGATGCGACGATCAGGCTGGTGAAAGCCGGTTTTGAGATCGTGGAGATATCGGGCATCGTGGGTTACCTCATTTCAAATTTCATTTCGAGTTACACCAACAAGCGAACAGATGAATATGGTGGGGATATCAAAGGAAGGATGCGGTTCGTCACAGAAATCATCAAGGAGTGCAAGGCCGTCCTCGGTGACATCCCCCTCGGCATCAGGCTTTGCTCGGACGAGCTTCTGGATGACGTGCGAGGTAACACGCCTGAGGAATCGATGATCACTTACCAGATGGCCGAGGAAGCCGGTGTCGATTACATGAGCGTCACTCTGGGCTGGCAGGAATCCATCTACCCCGTTATTTCCCGGGATATACCCCAGGGAAACTGGCTGCACCTGGCCAAGCGGGCGAAAGACCACATAAAGATACCCGTCATGATGGCCTACCGCCTCTTCGACCCGGCCATCCCCAACAAAGCAATAGGCGAAGGCATGACCGATATGTGGGAGATGTGCCGTCCTATGATCGCCGATCCACTCCTTCCGAAGAAGGTGCTCGAAGGGAACGAGGACGAGATCCGCTGGTGCGTGGCATGCAACGTGTGCCTCGCCAGGCTCTTCAGGGACGCACCCATGACCTGCTACATCAATCCGGTCTGTGCCCATGAGTGGGACCCCAGGTTCCAGATCAAGCCTGCCGATGTGAAAAAGAAGGTTATGGTAGTCGGTGCCGGAGCAGCGGGTATGGAGGCGGCCTGGGTTGCGGCCGAGCGGGGACACGAGGTCCATGTCTACGACAAACGGGGTGAACTGGGCGGAACGCTTCTCGAAGCGAGAAGGGCGCCTTATGGTGATGACGAACTCTATTCCGCAATCAACTTCGCAAGGGCCAAGGGCGAGAAAGCAGGCGTGGAGTACCACATGGAGACCCCAGTAACGCCGGAACTGATCGAAGAAGAAGCACCTGACACTGTTGTCCTTGCTCTTGGGGCGAAACACATAAAAGGCACCGCACCCGGATTTGAAAGGGAAAACGTGGTAGGCGTCCACGACGTTCTCGCAGGCAAGGCAAAGGTCGGTGAGAACGTGGTCGTGTGGGGGAACTACAAGCCCGGCGTGGGCGTCGCCCTCTTCCTTGCGAAACAGGGGAAGAAAGTGACCATAGTGGGTAAGCACAAGGATTTCGCCATCGACGTCAATCCCTCTTTTCGTTGGCGTTATGCGGCCTTCCTCAGACAGAACGGCGTGAACGTATACAACGACTGCGACATCGCGGAGATTACAGGTGAAGGTGTTACGGTAGCCACCTATGACGGTTACAAGTTCCCTTTGAAAGCCGATACTGTGGTCTGCACCGAAAGGGCGCCCAACAAGGATCTCCAGGACGCAGTGAAGGAGCAGGGCATCGAGCTCTATACGGTTGGGGATATGGTAACACCACGTAACCTGTCGAGTGCCGTGCACGACGGGTACAAGATAGGGCTGAAGATATAAAACTAACAAGGAGGATACCATGCCTGTTGACGCAGAAAAGGAAATAACGCGGCTGTGGAGGGCGCTCCACGGGGCACAGGATACGGCCATAAAGAACTTCTACCAGTGGCGTAAAGTGGCGGTCGAGCTTGCCGGGAAGAGCGGCAACGCCATGGAGATCGGACTCAAGGGATGGGAAGCGATGGCCCAAGACCTTGGGAAATCCTACCTGCCCCGGCTGAGCTTCAAGAAAGGCGAGCCGGGATTTATTCAGATCGTGGGGGGATTGATCGCCGGGACGTGGCAGAGCTATGGAGCCGTAGTGGACGTGAAGCTGGGTCGGAGCCCCACTGAAGCGATCATCACGTGGTCGCGGTGCCCGTGGCCAGCCTTTGCGAAAGAGTTCAATGTGGCTATGAAGGAAGATCTGGCAGGATGCAATCTTGTGATGGCAACGGTTGTTAACATGGCGAATGCCTTTATGGGCACGGACCTGAAGGTCGAGACGATGAAGGCTATTCCCCGAAGTGAGGGTGCGTGCGTGAGAAGATTGTACAAATAAGGAGGTATATATGTCAGCCCAGATAGATCTGGAGAAATGCAAGAGATGCGGCGGCGCGGTGCAGCCACTGTGCGTGGAGATTTGTCCGGACCAGGCGATCAGGATACAGGATGACAGGCCAGTGGTCACCGAGTTTCTGTGCGAGGACTGCAATGAGTGCGGCTTTGTCTGTCCTGACCATGCCTTAAAGATTCCCCTTGAGAAAGTGACGTTCTAAGACCAGGAGGTATTGAGTGAAGATCAATAAAATAGACCATCTGTGCATTGCGGTGAAGGACCTCGAAGAGGCAAGGAAGCATTGGGAGCCCATCCTTGGAAAAGGGCCCGACGATTCTTACGTTGACGAGCTTGAAAAGATAAAGGTTGCCAGATACTGGCTGGGTGGTGTCGGCTTCGAGTTGATGCAGTCGACGGCACCCGACGGCGATGTGGCAAAATGGATCGAGAAGAGAGGTGAAGGTATCATGCTCATCGGCTTCAACGTGGACAACACGCGTGAAGCAATGGCGGAGCTCAAGCCCAAAGACTACCCCTTTATCGGAGGGGCGAGGCCGTGGCGGGACTGCGAGTTTGCCTTCGTCCATCCCAAGGCAGTCAACGGCGTGCTTCTCGAGCTCATCGATTATAAGTGGAATGAGCTTAAGAAGTGAGAAGCAAGAAGGGCTCGCGGGGAGGGAGGTGCAAGCGTTTCGCCCCGCGAGTTTCAGGGGGTCAACGGCATGGCTGATGCGATTCTGGTGATCGGCGGCGGTGTAGCGGGCATCCACGTTGCACTCAACGCAGCCGAGTACGGGAGCAAGGTGTACCTTGTGGATGATACGGCAAGTATCGGGGGCATGATGGCCCGTCTGGACAAGACATTTCCCACAAACGACTGCTCCATCTGTATCGAAGCGCCCCGGATGTACGAAGTGGACAACCACGAGAACATAGAGATCCTCACCAACACGGAGGTCAGACGCATACAACGGGTTAATGGCGATTTCAAGGTCCGCATGGTGAGAAAGGCAAAGTATGTAGATGAGGAGAAGTGTACTGGGTGCGGTGCGTGCGTGCAGGCGTGCCCCGTTGCACTCCCCGATGATATGGACGGTAAAATCGGAGGAACGAGGAAGCTCATCTCCATGCCTTTTCCCCAGGCGGTGCCGAATATGGGGGTAGTAGATCCCCGCTGCCGGGGAGGGAAGATGCGGGAGAAGGGCGCCTGCGTGGGAGGCTGCGTAGTCGACTGCAGCCAGTGCACCGAGTGCCCCATCGCCCTTTGTGTCAAGGCGTGCATTAAGGAAGGAAAGAACGCGGTCGTGCTGTGGGACAAGGACAAGCCAATCGACGTGGAGGTCAAAAGCATCGTTGTTGCGTCAGGTATCAGGGCCCCTGTCCCTCCGGACGGCACTTATGGCTACAACGTCTATCCCAATGTGATCACCAACCTCCAGTTCGAGCGCCTCATGAACGCGGGAGGACCGACAGGGGGTGATATCATAAGGCCTTCGGACCGGAGACACCCGAAGAGGATCGGGTGGATCCAATGTGTGGGACGGGGCCTGAAGGAAGGGCTCAGATACTGCTCAAAGGTTTGCTGCATGATTGCGGCCAAACAGACGATCATCACGAAAGAGCACGGGGCAAAGGTGGATACGGTCATCTTCTACAACGATCTCAAGGCGTACGGTAAAGGGATGTGGTCCTTCTACAGGAAGGCCATCGAGCACGGGGTCCGATACGTCCGCGGCCGCCCCTTCGATGTGACGGAAGACCCGGACCGCAACCTCACTGTCAGGTACGAACACCTGGACACGGGAGAGATAAAGGAGGAGAAGCTCGATCTCCTTGTCCTTTCCATGGGGCTGGAGGCGGCGGAGCGGAACAGAAAGCTGGGGAAGGTGTTGGGGATCGAGGTCGACGAAGACGGCTTTTTCAAGGAAAAGGACCCTCTGATGGCGCCGCTGGAGACGAATGTGGAGGGGATTTACCTTTGCGGCGGAGCAACCGGGCCGATCGATATTTCAGAATCCGTAATCCAGGCATCTGCTGCGGGTCTGAAGGCGGTGTCGAGGCAATCATGAGTGAGATCAGGGTAGGCGTCTTCATCTGTAACTGCGGGTCCAACATCGGAGGATTCCTTAGCGTGCCGGAAGTGGTCGAGTATGCCCGAACCCTTCCGGACGTCGCCTTTGCGGACGAGAGTAAATGGTCCTGCTCGGTAGACGCCCTTTCCCAGCTGCAGAAGTCCATACAGGAGCATGGGATCAACCGGGTGGTCGTTGCTGCATGCACGCCCAGAACACACGAGCCGCTCTTCAAAAGGACCGTCAAGGAAGTGGGCCTTAACCCGTACCTTCTCGATTTCGTAAGCATCAGGGAGCAGGATTCGTGGGTGCACATGAACGATGCGCGGGTGGCCACGGAGAAGGCGAAAGATCTGGTGAGGATGAGTGTCGCCAAGGCCCGGCTACTCGAAGAAGGCCACGAGATCAAGTTGCCGGTGAGCAGGGACTGCGTCGTCATCGGCGGGGGCGTGGCAGGTATGACGGCCGCCGTCCATCTCGCAAGGCAGGGTTTCAATGTGACGATCGTCGAGAGGGAGCCCGAATTGGGCGGGCTTTTGAACAAGCTCGATTCGCTTTCTGAGGGCCTAACCCCTGCGGAACTGATGAACGCAAAGATAGCAGAGGTGCAGCGATATACGAATATTAAGGTCTATACCGGGACGGTCATCGAGCATGTTGCCGGTTACATAGGCAATTACAAAATCACCGTGAAAGGGCAAAGCGGCGAGAGTGGAACCTTCGATACCTCTACTGTGATTGTGGCCACGGGTATGCAGGAGGTGGAACCAACCGGCCAGTTCTGCTACGGAGAGAACGACCGCGTGGTCACCCAGCTTCAGCTTGAAGGGTTGCTCAGGCAAGGGAAGGTAGAGGGTGTCAAGGACCTTGTCATGGTCAACTGCGTGAACTCGATGAATGGGAACAGGGGCTGCTGTACCATCGGCTGTCTGGTGGCCGTGAAGAATGCGCTGGCGGTGAAGAAGCTTATCAAAGATGCACGCGTCTCTATCCTCTTCCGGAACCTGTGCATGGTAAAGGGCGAGCGAGAAATCATCGAGGAGGCAAAAAAAGCGGGCATAAAATTCATCCGCTTCCCCGATGACCGCTATCCCCAGGTGTCGAATAACGGCGTGCTTTCCCTCAAGGCTTTTGATACACTTCTTGGGCGGGAGCTGACCATTCCGGCAGACCTCCTTGTCCTGACTACGGCCTACGAAGGTGACAGGAGTGTCGACGAGGTCAAGGGGCAGCTCAAGGTTTCCAGCAATCCCGAGGGTTTTTTTCAGGAGGCCCACATCAAGCTCGGCCCCCTCGATTTCCCTGCCGACGGTGTCTTCCTTTGCGGCGGGGCCCGTTCACCGAAGAGCATCAAGGACGCATGTGAAGAGGCCGTCGGCGCTGCCATGCGCGCCTCTATTCCCATGAAGAGGGGCTATATCGAGGCAGAAGGCATTGTGGCCGGTATTGACCTCGGTGCATGCAACGGGTGCGGACTCTGTGTGAAGAACTGCCCCTACGGGGCCATAACGTGGAAGACAGACAAGGAACCTGAGGTCATTCAGGCGCTCTGCAAGGGATGCGGCCTCTGCGCGGCCGATTGCCCAAAGAATGCCTTACAGATCGTCCATTTCTCCGATAGTCAGATCCTGGCACAGGTGGAGGCAGCACTGCAGGAGAGCCCAACCGATAAGATCGTGGGGTTTGTCTGCCATTGGTGCTGCCACGGCGCAGTAGACATGGCAGGTGTGAGCCGGCTCCAGTATCCGCCCCACGCGCGGCTGATACGCGTCATGTGTTCGGCCCGTGTCTCATCCGCGCATGTGGAGCGGGCCTTCGAGCTCGGCGCGGCAGGGGTCTTCGTAGGTGGGTGCGAGTTTCCGACCTGCCACTACATCGTGGGCAACTACAAGGCGGAAAAGAGGATGGAGCGGGTCAGAAAGAGTCTTGCAAAAAAAGGGTTCGACCCGGCGAGGCTGTGGGTGGGATGGTGTTCAGCGGCAGATGGGCCAAAGTTTGCGCATATCATGCGGGGCATGGTGAAAGAGCTTAATCTGGAGTGATTTATGGAGGCTGGAAACGAGGCGAGAGAGAGCGGCAGGTTTGAAATGGAAGAAAAGGTGTACGACGCGTCCCTGTTCCGCGTCTGCGAGCAATGCGGTTGCTGTAGTTCTGCCTGCCCCCTGACCGGTAAGGACGGCTTCAATATCCGGCGCATCATACGCCATCTCGAGCTCGACCTCGCCGAGGAAGTAACCCGTTCGCACCTGCCATGGTTCTGCACCACCTGCGGACGCTGCGAGGACGCGTGCCCTAATGGTATCAAAATCCTCGATCTCGTACGCTATGTACGGAGCAGGTCTCCTGCAATCCCCGAGAGCGCGCCCTGTGTCGAGGCGTGCCCGGTGCATATCGATATCCCCGAGTATGTCCGGCTTATTGCCGAGGGGAAGCGGGATGAGGCCTACGGAGTGATCCGCCAAAAGGTACCCTTTCCGGCAATTCTGGGCCGGGTGTGCACGCGGTTCTGCGAGGAAAAGTGCCGACGGAAAGAGGTGAACGGAGCAGTATCCATCTGCGCGCTGAAGCGCTACGCGGCGGACTGTCGAGACAGAACGGGCGAGCAGGTCCGTACGGCGGCGCCTGGTACAGGAAAGAAGGTGGCCGTCGTGGGCGCAGGCCCGGCCGGCCTTACCGCTGCCTTTTATCTCAGACAGAAGGGGCACGAGGTAACGCTGTTCGAGGAGAGAGAAGAGGCGGGCGGGATGATGCGGTTCTCGATCCCCGCCTATCGGCTGCCTCCCGATGTCCTCCGCAGGGAAATCCAGGATGTACTCGATGCTGGAATCGAGCTGCGGACAGGTAAGCGACTGGGGCGGGACTTCGATCTGGCCTCGTTGAAGAACGATTATGCGGCGGTCTTTGTTTCGACTGGCGCCCAACTGAGCCGAAGGATCTCCCTTCTCGGCGCTGATCTGGACGGGGTCCTGTGGGGCCTCGATTTTCTCTTCGCTGTAAAGGAGAACCGGGTAACCACGGTCAAGAACAAGGTGGTGGTGATCGGGGGTGGAAACGTCGCTATCGACGTTGCCCTTACCGCCCTCCGCCTGGGCGCTGAAAGGGTTGTTCTTGCATGCCTTGAGACGTTTGAGAAGATGCCGGCAAACCGCTGGGAGATCGATCAGGCCGTCGAAGAGGGTATAACGATCATGACTTCATGGGGACCTGAGCGTGTGATCGGAACCGGCTCGGTTTCAGCTGTAGAGCTGGTTCGCTGTACCTCCGCATTTGACGAGGAAGGGAAATTCAATCCGATCTATGATACGGACACGAAGACGACAATCGATACTTCCCAGGTGATCCTTGCCGTCGGTCAGGCTTCAGACCTATCTTTCAACAGTCGAGAGACGGAACCGATCCCGGTTGAGGCAGGATTACTCGCGGCCGACCCCGATACGCAGGCGACGGGGATAGAAGGTGTGTTCGCAGGCGGCGACGTGGCAAAGGCCCCGGGTACCATCATCGAAGCCATCGCCGCAGGACGAAAGGCCGCGTCCGCGATCGACATATATCTTGGCGGCAACGGCGTCCTGAGCGGAAGCGCGGTAGAGCGGGTCGGGCGGATCATCTCCGAAAGGAGAGAGAAGGGCTTCGCCGACCGCAAGAGGATTGAACCCATCAGGATTCCCGTAGAAGAGAGGAAAGAAACCTTTCACGAGGTGGAAGCGACGTTCGAGGAAGCTGAAGCCGTGAGGGAGGGGAGTCGATGCTTCGGTTGCGATCTGGAAATAGAACGCTGCAGGCAGAGAAGACTTTTATAGATCTTTCTCCAGGTAGATTAGGGGGGAGCGGTCGAAACCGATAGATTTAAGGAAGGAAAGGATATCCACTGCATCCCAGCGGGCAGCAGTATACACATGCTCCACATGGTTTTTTTTGAAGCAGTCGAAAAGCTTGCGCGCTAGGGTTTTTCCGATGCCTTCACCCATGAAGCGCGGATATACGCCTATAAACTCGATCCATCCGCTCATTTCTATGCCGAATCCAGGGCCTTTGATCTCTCCCGTTATGTACCCTACGACCTTACCACCCTTTACTGCCACAAAGCCTACCACTTCGCGTCTCAGCACATGCCCTTCCATACCCCTGGCCCACGCCTGGGATACCCTCTCCTTCGTGATCGATTCCTGAATGTCTATGATCGTAGGGATGTCACCGGCTGTAATCTTCCTTATGCTGCGAGTCCTCCCCATCACCGTTCCTCCTTAATCCACGCGAATGATCTTGATCTTCTTCCCTATCCATTCCGGAGGAAGGTAAACACGGCCGCTGTTGCCGCTCTGTTTAACTTCCTTTTCAAGCATTTCCCTCCCGTAGACCTCAAACTTCACTTTCTCCGCGATACCCTTGCTTTCTACAGCTTGAATCCTTTTTTTTCTCTCAGCCATATATTACCCTCTGTTGGAGCTACGTTATAGCTTGGTTATAGTTATACAACTTACCTTGGGTTTGTCAATATCTTAGCGGTGCCCGTCGGTTCTGTTAGTCCAATTAGATATCGATTGACAATAGACTAAAGAGCATCCTAAAATCGCTGAAAAGCTTATGTTGGGCCGACGAGAGACTCAAGGGGCCGAGTGACGATAATGGTAAGCAGCACCAGATGTTTCAGCGGATCTGGGAGACAAGCAAGACGACAATGAGACTGCATATAGTGCGTTCACTCTGCAATTCTTGCGGTTTATGCATCAGGGTCTGCCCGTGTGATGTTTTTTTCGAAGACGATGGCCTCATCATCGTGCTCGATGCGGATGCCTGTATCGGGTGTCGCTCTTGTGCCGATGAGTGTCCTAATGCCGCCATTTCCGTCGAAGCCTATAGCGATTAATCTTCCATAAAGAGACAAGCTTTTTTGAATAACCAGTGAAAGGTATGTCAAATATTTGTCTTGACAATGTAGCTATAACATAGCTATACGTTAAACAATGCTCTTAGGTGACTTCAAACTAAAGAATTTCAAAGAGGTTACAATGGGTAATCAGGCGGTGAGGAGAAGGTTCAAGAAGTGAGAACTCCAAGCTATATAGGGGGGCAGGGATCAGAGACGGTTCCTGCCCTTTTCTTACCCCTATCGAGGATTACCAGTTCGATTCCAGTATAAGGCGAAAAAGTCACGCTGCAACGCCTTCAGGAAGGAAGAGTCGGCCCAACCAACAGCGCCATGCCTCGCTGGAAGACACCAAAACCGAGTCAGGAACATTAACATACGGCACCGTATGTTATTCTTCACTACCAATGTCCACCTGATTTTGTGGCAGTGGGTGACCACTACCGATTTTGTGGACTGCTTCCTCCTACCTTCAATTCCTTTATAACTTTATTTGTCGCACTATTTCGCACTAGAGGATGGGATGGCCCTGTAAGAGTGGGGGTTCCACCGGGGTGCGGAATATCGATCCGGTCGCATTCGATCCTCACTATTTTTCCCGCATTACTCCCAGTCATAACCGGGTCAAAAGAGATTCGCCCACTGCGGCCTGGAAAACGCACAGTATACGCAAGCGGCAGAAGGTTTTTTCGGACTCTCTAAGTTTAGATATGTTTACCCCAAATAGGGGATGTTTTTATATGGCCGCGTTACATTTTGGTTACACTGTGAAAGACGTTGACGAAGGTCTAAAAAAGATGGCGTCCGTTTCTCATCGGGTATGCGACTATAAGCCGGGGACGTAAATCGGACTCTGTAACACAACAGGTTGTGATTGTCTAATTCTGTCAAGGTTGGCTTTCAGTATCAAGGTAATCTCAGCATTGTTTCCGTATAGATTTACGCTTATCTTGAGGCCTTCCGTAAAATACTCGATTGCCTTTCTATGGCTTTCTTGGGATCGTCTGCCTCGCGCCAAGCTCTGCCGAGGTAGTTGTAAATCTGTTCGACATCTTCATGTTTATCTCCGTAAAGCTCACGCTTGATGTCCAAGGCCATATCAAAATAATCAGGGGTTAGCTCTATCTCGAGACCTTTCGTCCAGCATTCAATAGCCTTTTTGAGGTCCCCAAAGAGGTATTCCGCACCGCCTAGGGCAGAGAGGTTATCGGGATTCTGCGGGTTTAATCGCACTGCCGGCTCGTAATACAACATGGCCCCGGCGAAGCGCCTTAAGCTTGATAAGAGTAGTAATGATGGCTGCGAAAAGCATGACAACAAACCCTACTAAGACAAGCGGTTCTCTTAGATGTGTAATCCATATAGAAACTGAGGCTGCTCTCATACTTAAATCCCCCAAAATAGATTCAGGGAGACATAGCTGCCCTGACTTTATTGTGAAGTACCTGCCGCACGGGTTCTGCACCTGCCTTCACTTCATTTTACCAATAATACTCCCTGTCGGCTATTTTTAAACGAAACCCTTCATAGGGCCAAGCGCTTCTAGAGCATAACAACGCGCTGTAGTTCTATCATTATCGCCTTCGGAAAGACAAACACTCGGGAAGGCATCTCACCCTCGCTTTCCACTCCTACAAGCAGCATGATCGGCTCCGGGCAACTGTAGTTGGGGGATCGTGATACCTCCTGCATCTGCTCTATGTCTCTGCCGCTCGGATCCAGCCACACCGCTGTGTGATAATGCCACTCGCCCAGATAGTATTGCCGCTCTTTCTGCTCCCATAGGCGCGCGAGCAAGGTCTTTAGCCCTGCTACTCCTCGATAGAACCAGCCGAAACCACTCTTCGAGTCCTTCGGCGCGGCCGTGGCCTGATGCACGATGGCGGTATGGCTGTCCGCATAGTGTCCTATAAGGATGCCCCCTGTCTCTCTGTCGGTCTTCTTCCTCGTTTCCGTGACGATATTTTGCCATGCCTCATGACGAACGTATACTACGTAGTTCCCATCGGCCGATGACCACCGGAGATCGTCCATTCCTTATGAACCCACCCGTTTAAAGCCGGCGAAAATTCCATTGTCCGCGGTCTGCTCGTACACGAAAAGCTCGCTTCCTATTCTGCGGGCGCCACTCGCCTGTTCGATTACCTTGACGGTGGCCGAGGCGGCCATCGTAATATCGTCAAAACGGGCGGGGAAAAGCGGAGACCAACACCCCGCGCCTTCGAGAGTCTCTTCCTCGGAAGCCCAGGCTTCTCTTTCACTATCAGCCCAGGATGCGACGGCCTCCCTCATATGCCCTGCCTGGAACTGATTCCCATCCGAGACGAACAGGAAAAGGCGCTTGCCGAAGAGCCCCAATGACGCCGAGCAGAAGAGCTTCGGTACAGGCCACCAGGGAAGACCCATGGCCGCGACCACTTCGTCCGACCCGGTGCAGTCTATGATCAGGTCGAAAGGGTCCAGAAGGTTCCGGACGCCGTCCGTGGTCATCGGGAACCTGGAACGCACGCCTTCGATCCGGAGGTACGGATTGACAAGCCTAAGTGCGGCTGTGAGCGCGGGCGCCTTCCTTAAACCGATCTCCTTGAGAGTAAGAGCGTGCCGGACGATGTTCCCGGCCTCTAGCGTATCGGCGTCGAAAAGGGTGGCTCTGCCCGTTCCGCCCCGGACCATCAACTCCGCAATGGCGGACCCTAGGGCTCCTACGCCTACGAAGATGGTGTTAAGGCTCCGCAGCGAATGGTGAAGACGACCCCGGGCCTGCAGGCGGTCGGGGTGCCAGTTTTCTGTTTTGATGTATCTGATTTCTGTCTCATCGGGGAATAGCGTCCCGCTCTCTACGTTTCCCTTATAGGCATTGCCGAGCCCGTGCCTTTGTCGCCCTTCCCTTGACACAACGGGAATCTCGACCGCCTGCCAGTGGATTTCAGAAGGGATGTCACCCTTCCTCAGAGGTATCGGGCAGCCAAGAAGAAGGACTTCGCATTTCTTCCCCTGGACATGTTGCATGATCTTGCTCAGGTCGGCGTCGATGTCTATGCCCGCTTCCCTACCGGCCTGGCGCAGTTCCCCCCAAGTGACGGGTGTCTGCCACGGTTTCAAAACAATGGGGCCCGGCCACCGCCACCAGACCCCCATCTGTCTCTCCGCATCGCCTCTGATAGCCCGGTCAACGGAAGACCATCTCGTCTCCCGGACCGTGACCCTCCCGAAGGTAGTGAAGTCAACGACCGCCAGGGTGTTCGCCTGGTAGATCACGGTTTCGAAATCACAGTATCCTGACTTTTCCGCTCGAGCTTCCCAGACATGGTACACGTCCGGCCCCTCGTCGTGGATGATCGTGAGATCGCCTTCCGAGACGTACTGAGGGATTTCGAACGGGTCGCCGACCCTGACCAGCTCACCCGTCGCCGCCGCAGAGAGCCATTTTAGCACGCGGGCGACATACCACACCAGCCTGGATTCCGGCTCCCCTATCGGGTCGTGACGTTCAAACCTGACGCCGACGTCCCTGTCGACGCTCTCGGCGCATATTTTCCCGCTCCGCCACGGTATTCCGGATTTTGCGGGCATGTTTCTTTCCTGATGGGGAAAGGTTGCAACGATTCCGCCCTGTTCGGCGGGATAAATAGTGATGGGGCCTAGCGGGTAGGCCGCATCCACGATCACGGCCCACGCGGTCGCGGGAGGGACATGCTCCGACGGGTTTTCAATGGAGAGGCGCAGCCGGAGGAGCCAGCTGTCCAACTTCGGCATGAATTCCGGCTCGGCCGTTATTTCGCATCCGTCTAACCCGGCGAGGGCTTTGAGGCCTGAAAGAAGGTCTCGACTGGGCCCCGCGCTCATGCAAAACGTTTCGGTGCCGGCCTTGCAGGCCGAGATGGTTCCGTGAAGCCTATCTTGGTTCCGCCGCTGTCGGGCGGCTTCGGGAACTTTTCGCCCAGGAGCTCGCGCCACAGGTTTCCGCTCTCGATCCGGTCGTCAGAATCGAAAGCCTTTCGCGCGGTTGCCGCGCCCTCCTCTACCTGCGTATAAAAAGACGCGAAATCTTCTGCTTCGATGCGCTTGAAAACGTCGAAGGTTGGAACGCCGTAATCCGACAGGAAGGGCTTTTTGCCAGCCGACACGTATCCCGAATACGCTTCTGTTATGCCTTCCAGCGTCCTGGTGGCACCCTCAGCAACGGACTCTATGCCGTCCGGGCAATGTTCCCCGATAAGGCGCTCGAGCGGGAAGCCTTTCGGGTTTTTCGGCTCTGTGTATTTCTCGAGCCTCCACCATTTCAGGGCCTTCACGACGTTGACGAAGTGCCCGTTGCAGCGGCGGTTCTTGTCTCTCGTCCACCTGATCTGTTCGAGGGGATGGGTCGACTCCCATTTCTGCGCGTCTCTGTCCGGTATCCTGAGCGGCCGTGACTTCCATTCCGCCTGTGTTTTAGCCTTAGCGAGCATTTCGCTCATGCCTGCTTCATACCGCCGGTCAAGCGCCACCCAGGACGTGTTAAGCCTCCAGTCCTGGGCTTCCTCGATGTCCTCATCGACCCTCACCGCATCGGACTTGAGGAGCTGTTTGTCGGCCTCCTCGGGCGCCGATGTTATCACGAGGTCGAGCTCCACGTAGGAAAGCTCGATGCCTATCGATCTCCCCTGCATATGATACTTGCCCCCGTAGTACTTCTTCACGAACGGCCTGAAAAGCTCCAGCACGTCGGCCGGCGTGTATTTCCCCTCGCTCAGGCTCGTCACCACTATGATGTCCACGTCGGCCTTTTTGTCGTTCTTCGGGCGCACCGCCGTCGACCGCCTATAGCTGCCCTGCAGGAAATCGCTTATGATGTACGGTGAAAGATTCTCGTATTCCCGCAGCCTGTCGCGCAGGGTTTTGTGCCCCGTCTTCATATCGTCTTTCTGGTTTTTTGTTGGCCGTATCCCGCTGAGAAACGCCTCGAAATCATTCTTCAACTCCATTTCACCCCCCTTTTATCTTACGGCAGGCACAAGCTGGCGCTGTAGCTGCCGTCCTTTTCACCGTCGAAATCGAATTCGTACAGCTGGACTCGCTTGAGGGCGGCTCCGTACTGGCCGAGGAAGAACATCAGGGCGTTCGGAGCCGCGACGAAAACGTGCGTGGTACCCCCGGCTTCATTAGCTTTCCTTATTATCGCCATGGCTTCCTCGGCCAGGCAATAGGCATGGTCTGCCCCGAGCAGCACCGAGGGACCTACGCCGACGACGGGCCGCAGGTGCACGACCTTGCCCACCTTGAGGTTTGCCGACTTCATGAAGCGGCCCGCGTCCTTGCCGACGTCGTGCGTTACCGACAACATGAGGGCAATGTCGGGGTCCGCCCCCGAGATCTGGCTCTCCTCCACGCTCCACTTCCATTCATCTCGCTTCGGCCCGTAAGAAGGTTTCCATAACTCTTTTCCCCTGCCTTTCTGGATCGGGTAGGCAGGAATGCCCCCCTTCCTTTCCATACAGTAGCCGGCGAGGAAGGCGAGGGAGCTGTGACAGTCGAGGAGAAGGTGCATCTCCGTGCTGCGGCCGCACGGCGGGGAGGACAGGTAGGACACGATCGTGGGGACCACTTTCTCGTTCCACAGATCAGGATGCCTGATGTACCTCCTCTCGAAATGTTCCGCGACGCAGACGAAGTCGTCCGTCTCGTCCTCCATGCGCTCTGCGAACTTCATGAGGCTCCTAACCCCTATGATTTTCACCCCTCGTCCTTCGGCACGTTCGAGGACGAGGCCTTCCGCCCGGCATATCCCCAAAAGCCGGTCACGATCGAAATCGTTCTGCTTAGAGAGCAGAAAGTTGGTGTACAGGCTGTCGTAGGAGTTTGTCAGTTGACCGGCAGTTACGGGCTGTAATCCGCAAAGCTCAAGGCGATCGTTCAGGTTCTCCATAAACCAACGGCGGCCGAAATAGTTGAGACCGAACCTCAACTTGCGGGCAAAGTCGAGAAATTCGGTTTCATCGATACATAGGTGCCGACGCCATGATTCCCTGACGGTACCTAGCGCCACTTTAGGGGATTGCTGGAAGAAGGCCTCAGGCAAAGAGCCTTCTCGCTCGTATATGCTTGTTGCTACCGGGTCGTCGGGTCTCCAGGTCCAATTAGAGATGAAGTGCAGCCGGAAGAATTTGTATTTCAGTCGTAGTTTTCCGTAAGCGCCGTGCAAACGCTGCAGCAGCGACGATCTCGATGTCTGCGAGATGAAGGCAGGGTCGATGAAGGCTTCGGAGGAATAGCAGTCTCTCTGATCTACGTGGTACTTGCATTGAAAGAAATCGGCCTCGCTATAACCGATTCCGTCCCTTACCCCCGGAGGCTCATAAAAGACCGCTACGTCGTCCGCGCCTGATGCCTCGTCATGCTCGAAGGCAACTCTGATTACCTTCCTGTTCGGAAGGAGCAATGCACATGCCTGGTGCCAGAAAAATCTTCCTTGAAAAACGTCTCCCTCCACGCGGGCGGCAACTTGGTTCAGCGCCACACAGTCTCCTTTGTACCGACAGTCGTTTCCGGTGCTTCTTAGTTGAGACCGGCAATAATATATATAAAATCAGGGACTTAGTCCAGCACGCCCCTCCCAGCATGTTCGGCCGGGCGTACATTTGAAAGCTTCCTTTGAGACGGCGAGGCCGAGATAGTATAATAGTATACCTTACGTCTACGGGACACCGGGATCGCCCGGGTCTTTACCGCAGTTCAGGATGTATACGAAAGGGCGGGCATTGTTCATCGGGCAAGGAATATACTCGAAAACCTCCCCTCTTTCGCTCCCTGGCGCTTTTGGCGGAGCCCCGGAAGGCCGTCGACGATTCCCGGTTTTCGCGCGAGACGCCTTGCCCGATCTTCCCGAAGGATCCTTTTCCCCATAACGACGCCGGATCAGTCGCGTATACGCCTCCGTGAGCCCTCAAAGCAGGAGTTCGAGGGATTACCGATGCCTCTGGGTTCGCCTCTCCCTATCTCGCCGGCCCTCTCGCGCTCCGTAGCGGGGATCATGGCGGCCGGTCACTTGCCGGCCTTCGATTTGGCCCGGCGAGCTTTTTCGAGGCCCCTTTCGACCGCCTCCTCAAGGAGCCTATTTATACGGTAGGGGTCCTTCCCTCTCAGTTTCGTGCCTATAAGAAAAGAGAGGTATTCAATTCTTTCGAGGGGCTTGTCTATGGGTTCTTGGCATTCGAGCCGTCTCAGCTCATCGTAAACCTCGAGAAGATACCTCCTCTTTACTTGAAACCACGGCGTACCCTCTGGCGAAGGCTCGAAAGCCGTGATCCTTTGCAGCAGGATGTCTACCGTTTCCGTGTGTTCTAGTACTGGTCTTCGGCCTGCCGGAAGGAGTCCACGGTTACTGATTTTCAAGTTTCTTTCGATTGAGGGAATTGATCGGGTGGTCGGCCGGGAGTATGTTCGTCGTTTCCGTCTCCTCATCGTAGACGAGAACCGCCAGCCCTTTTTCCAGGTTATGCTGTACCTGCCGGAAGCTTCTTTCCGGCAAAGCCTCTTTTTCACCGTAATCAGTGCCGTCTCTTGAAATGAATTCCTCAATGACGCCCCGCAAGGCCTCAGGGCTGAGTCTCTCTATCGGTATTATATGGACAGCCATTTTAGTCCCACCTGCTTTCGTTAACCCCTTGGTGTCATTCTCCCGGGAAGCCCCCTTTCGTTCCTGCCGGCAAGCGACGTCGTTATGATAGAATATGAATGGCCTTTTGCCAAGAGCAATCGGGAGTCGAAGAGGTCATCATGCCGTACGAGAAAATCGACGTCGAGTGCTACAGCGGCTACAAGGCGAACGAGCGGCCGGTAGCATTCACCTATCAGAAACGACGCCGGGAAGTGCGGGAAATCATCGACCGGTGGTACGAGGGAGGCCTCGAGGCCCAAAATCCTGACGTGAGCTATTTCAAAGTCAGGACTGTTGAAGGCGAGGTCTTCCTTCTCCGCTACGTGTCGCTCTTCGACGCCTGGTCAATCGTTACGCCCTAGTTGCTCCTCTTTCCCCATCTCCTCTCCGATGAGCAGTATCCCGCCTTTGCGGAAGGACCGCTCGTAAGGGACCCGTCCTTTCCGGGAGTAATGTGCGGTGTACGGTTCTATTCGCCGACGGCCGAACTCCTTCCTGAAAGCGCGCAACAACATGTTTTTCTTGACATGCAAGGTTAATGGCGGTAATGATTAACAAACAGGCAGCTGACTGGTCATCAAGGGAAGGCAGGAAAGGCGTGCCGCCCGGTTTCTCTTACCGACATTGGAGTTCCTTGCGAATGTCACAGTATCAATTACGTCTCCTTGGGGTCCTGCTACGCGGGGAATGGCGCTCCGCCTCGCGTTGATGGGGGCCGGGAGAAGGTGAAGAGATGACAACCAGTATTTCGCGCTATAGGGATGATCTTGAAAAGCTGATAAAGCTCGGGCAGGAAATGCAGACCGATCTTCACTTGCGGTCGCTCGAAGAAGAAGGCAAATTAGACAAGGATCTGAGGGAAGTACGGAAGAAAATCGATAGAACTTTTGAGAAGAAATATCAACACTGGTATTCCGAAACCCATGCTTTGCTGAGGCAACTCCTGCCCGAAAGGATAACTGAGTTCGAGTCACTCTACCTGGCTGATCCCAAGAGAAAGACCGTAGACATCACATCGTACAAAATCCAAGATTGGCTGATGGGAATGAGGGCGACAAAAAGCACACTCACGGGTGAAAAACATTTCGATGATTTTGCTGCAGTCGTCATGCGATTCTCTATGCAATTGGACATACTCAAGTCAGTCGAAGTCCGTTTTGAAAGCTCCCTGTTGGACATACGACAGGTTGTTCAGGCTGACCTACACGATTCGGAGTTAGATGGTTCGCAAGATTTGCGCAAGAAAGGTTTCTTACGCGCGGCTGGAGTGGTTGCGGGAGTTGTACTTGAAAAACACCTGTCGCATGTTTGTCATAATCACAAGATTGCACTTCACAAGAAGAATCCGACAATCAGCGACTATAATGATGCACTCAAAGAAAACAATGTCCTAGATGTGGCCGATTGGCGTTTTGTTCAGAGATTGGGCGACCTAAGAAATTTATGCGGACACAATAAGGAGACGGAACCCACAGAAGACCAGGTGGCCGAACTTATCAATGGGGTTGGCAAGATACTTAAGACACTCTATTAGACCTCCTAACGAGGCGCTGAAGCCGATCTCGGCCCTGTCGAGCTACTCCGGCTTAGCTCCGTGTTCGAAACGATGATGAAGCATCAAGAAGAAGAACTCCCGACATGGTTCTCCAACCTATCGATAAACGAATTAAGTGATTTTACCCCGGCAATCAGGCTGCTGGAGGAGCACTCGACCCTAACTGCTGAGGAAATTGGCAAACTTCTCGGGCATGAGCTTGCGAGGAGCGTATACGAGGTGCACGCCTACCGGTGTGGAATACTGTCGCCATCTATAAGTTCTGACAGACTGATGGCTGTGATAGCCCCTCGGAATCTGTGGAAGGAATTCAAAGATGAGTTTCATCTGTTTTTGTGTACCAATGATCGGAAATACAGTAAACTTCGCAAAGATCTCCAATCCAAGGGGTCAAAGACAACCACTGTAGTGGTAAGTCTGATCAGCGCCTCGCTGGCCCAACACTTCGGCACATCCGCGGGTCTAATCGTCCCTTTCTGTGCGTTGTGCCTGTATACCGTGTTCAAGGTCGGGGTCAATGCTTATTGCGGCTTATGGGAAAAAAAAGATAACAAAACTATCGAAAGAAAGGCAAAGAAAACAAAAAGAAGCAGAAAAGATAAAATATGAAAATAACTATTGTTGAGAAGGACAACGAACCCAAAGCCCTTTGGGCAAAAACTGTTTAAGAACTGCTGAGAGACAGCTGCAAGAAATAGAGTGCTGAAGCGGATTGCGGCCGTGTCGGGCCGCTCCCGCTTAGTTTCTTCGTTACCTTCACATGGTAATGCGTGATTCAGGGCTTTCAGCCCGACGCCTGACTCGTAGGTGTTTTTGAGAAGGCAACTGTTGCAGATTCAGAGGAGAGTTGTAAGGACCGATTGGGCTACATTAGTCCGTCAATATTAAGACTTATGGTCTATGCTTGGGGGAAAGGGAGAACAGGAGCCGAAAAGTGGCCGTCTTAAACTTGCGTCTCATCCCCTCCCTCTCCTCACTACATTGTACACTCTTTATGCCTCGGGCAACGCGAGAATGGCAGCTATAAAAACCGGAGGGTCCCGCACTTACCGTTGAAGGTTCTGCCCGGCCTTGCCGAATCCTTGAGGCTGTGAGTCCCTTCGAGCACCTTTGCCGGGAGAATTCCGAAATCCTGTATCTCCGCCAGTGACAGGATGTGGGAGCGCAAATTGATCTTCTTTGCCCCGATACCCAGCTTTCTTCGCAGGTTATAGCGATGTGTGTCCACAGCGCGAGGCGACAGATTAAGAAATCGCGCAATTTGCTTAGTTGTCTTGCCTTCCCTGATCAGGTAAGCGACCTCTATTTCTCGCCGTGTTAGATTGAGCGTTCTCGATGATATGCGGATGGCAAAAGGCGACACGATATAAGCCAGTCCTCGCTGTATGATGTCAACATACTCTGTTTGAGTTTGATCCAGTTTTGTCCTTCTCAGTTTTTCCAGGTATGGAACGATCATTTCTCTTACGTTCGTCAGGACCCCTTCCCGAAGCTGCGCCCGGTCTTCGTGGTACCTTTCAAGGAGAACGCTAAGTGCGGTATGCGCTTCCTCTAGGCGCCTGGATTTCTCGCTTAATGCCTTGTCCGCGGCTCTTTCCCCTTCCATCCCGTCTGTTTATAACCACATGAATCCGTCTGTCGACGTGAAGTGTAGAGGCTCCCCCCTCTCATCGAAAAAGGTTGCGGCGACGTTACTATACGGGATATCGAACCGAAAATCACCTACCCAAACGGGTAGGTGATTCTTCTAGGCCCCCTAATATAAAAGTGATGGAGATACTTCTCGGATTACGAATCGGCCGCGAATTAAGCGGCAAAAGGAGAACACCATGCGATCAGAATCGCAAATGGCGGACTCTTGGAATGCCGACACTCCGGCGGTTCGAGATATATTCTTTCAAGAAGCCGGGTTTGTGATAAAAAGTGTATTCAGCACCGATGAGAGGACTCAGGCATATGAGTTGAGGCATAGAATTTATTGTGAGGAACTCGGCTGGGTTCCTCGCTCAGAGTCCCTTATGGAAATCGACCAATACGACAGCCAGACTGCTTTCATCGGTGTGTTCGATCAAGCCGATTCACTTCTCGGCTTTATCAGAATGGCCCTGCCCGGAGCTCCTTTCATGATAGAAAGGGAATTCTCGTGCCTTATAAGCCCGTGGCATAAAATCCGGAAAGAACTGGATACATCGGAGGCGACCAGGGCGTGTGTGGCCCAGGGAGCCCGCGGGGTATTGGTGCGCGGAAGTTTTGGCGCCCATCGGCTGTTCATGCTCGTGTGTAGAGGTATCTACCATTGGTGTTGTTTGAATAACGTCAGATACGTTTATATGGTCGTGGAAGACATAATGTACAGGATGTTACGAGCGAAAGGGTTTCACGGTCATCTGGTCGGCGAGCCCGTAACGATGGCGGATGGATGCGTGGCAATGGCAGCCGTCATAGACTGGAAGGAATATATATCGACCAACAGCTTGAAGCGCCCTGAGTTCACGAAATGGTTCAGTCAATACCGATCAGACCATTATGAAGAGCCACGGCCACGGCCTGAACTCTACTCACCACCCCGAGTTTTCCCATGATGTTCTTCAGATGAAATTTCACCGTATTACTGCTAATCGAAAGTATCTTGGAAATCTCCCACGTACTCTTACCATCTTTGGCCCAGGTCAAGACTTCCTTCTCTCTCGACGATAGCTCCACGGTCAAGCGGCGTGACTCCCTGTTTGCTCTTTCCACGATTCGATTAAATGCCTGGTCCAGATGAGGGATGGCGTATTCCAGTATTATGTTTATACGAGGATGGCGCCTGACACGAGGTCCGGCGAAAGAAAAAAGCGATCTTCTATCCCCTTTGACTGTCATTGCACCGTGAGAATAACCCTCTTTGAGTCCGAAATCCTCGGCAGCGTATCTGAAGGATTTAGCGTTGTATTTCTTATAGGTGTCCGTCCAGTATTGGATTCCTTGACTATTTCTTGCACTTTCGTGCATGATCGGATCAACCTTGTCAAATCCTTTCTCGACGTAAAGTCTGCACCATTCAGGAGGGAAACCCGCGTTGATGAAGTGTCTTGTGTCCATGGCGGCCTCGGTTCTGACGAGAGCGCAGACTGCATTCTCATACTCGAATAGGTTTCTTAAACGGGATATGTTCGCCACCAGTTGTTCTTCAGTATTGCAGGATAGGCTGGAATGAATCACTTCAATTAGGACGCACAGGTCTTCTTTGGAAAAGAGATTTCCCGTGCTCATACCCATCGTTCATCCACCGAAAGATGCTAAAACAAGGCCGACATAAAGTACAAACATGCGAGTCGGGCTCGCTTTGCTTCCCTATTCTGCAAGACAGTGGTGTTCTGGGTTGCTTTAATTCTCATATAAGCCATCAACTATGTCAAGGGAAAATACTTGGATGCCCTCCGTATTGTTGCCTATCGGTGGCTTTACAACACGGGTTCTTTCCAAAACCTGCAGACACTTATTATTAGGATGGTACTGGTACAAAGTGAGCTTTACATGCCAATAAAGACGACCTTTTGCAGGGTAGCCCGTTCGCTCACTTCTTTGCTAATTGTGCTCCCCCTCCCTAGGCCTTTGAACAAGATCATCTTCCCATCACTAATCAACTCAACCTCTTTGATGGCGCCCGGCCCGTCGCCGTCAGTATAGACAACGAGGTCGTCATTTCGGATGGCGGAGACAGGCAAGGTGATGATGTAAAGGTACGAGTTGCGACGAAGATGAGGATAAAGAGCATCTGTCGAAACCTTGAAGCAGACTACATGATCAGATTTATGTCCGGGCAGCGACGCCACATGCTCCACTTCATGCTCGGGTCCCTGCATCACCATTGTGCCTTTCTCAATGACCATGGCGACAACTGGTATACCCGCATCAGGTCTGCTCAGGAATTCGGCCCTGTCCACCTTGAATATCCGCGACCACTTCTGTTGCGCCCTGGTACCGAAGTTGACAGCAGCCGTCTCCACCTTGCCAACATAGCTTACGGTTGCCTCCCCCAATTCTGCGGCCTGGGCTTGAGTGAGTCCAAGGTTCTTTCGAATTCTAATAAAGTTCCGCGCAATCAGTACGCCGTCCGGGGCAGAGGCTAACTCCGTGAATGTCATGTCTTTTATCCTTCTACGCTCTTTTCTTCTCACAGCACTATATTATCAAACTTCTGGTTTTCCTTCCCGCATTATCAGTCGCAACGGACAAAGTTATCAATCGGCCGCTATCCAATTGTCGGTGCGCTCGAAAGAATAACGGCATGATTCAGCAATTTTGTTGCATCTTGCGGATGGCATTCCTCGCCCGGTACAGGAGGCTGAACGCCTTTAGTTGTAGGTGAAGCAGAGATGCGCGAATCCTTGTCACGCGTTCAACATTACGGGGTTAAAAACTACAACCATACCTCCTTAAGAGAATAACAAGGGGTTCCCCTTGTTATTGTTCTGAGCGTTCGACTGTCAGCTGTCACCCACCGTCCAGTAAGTACGGAAGGGAAGACCAGGAACTTTCAGAGGAAGACTCACTATAGCTGCGGTATAATGTGACTTATGGGATAGACCGACGGGCCGAAAAGCGCTTTCTCTGGGCGCCTGCCCGTGATTCATAGGGGGGACCATTTGGAGACGGGGAAATGGAAATACAGGACGGGACCACGAGAAAGTCACGGCGTGGCTTGCGAACCCTGATCATACGAGGGCGGAGTGGACAAAGATCATGAAGAAGGCGGGGGATTCAACAGGAGCATAATCGCCGGCAGATACGTGGGCGAGATCGCGCCTATAAAGATCAGCGCCTTGAGGCTCCAGGGCAAGGGAATGATGGCGCCCTCGAAGCAGGAAAGGGCGAGGCTGGCAAAGTGAAAGACTTGACAAGGGGACCGAAGCGTGAAAGAATAATGCTATGACTTAAAACAATGAAAAACAGCGCATAGAGGCACGAGGACCCATAGATGGCCCGGCCAGAGAGACCTAAACTCTCCGTCGGGCCATTTTCTTTTGCCGTGAAAGGAAGGAGGACTCATGAGAAGGAGCGATGAGCAAGGCAACCAATCCGCATGTTCTACGTTTTCCACGCTTGATGCATACCTGGCCGGTTTTCTCTCAATCAACGGATGCAAACCTACCCTTAAAACAGAACGCAGCGGTAAGATAGCCTTTCACTTCGAAGCGTCAGACACGCTTTATCAACGCATTTCCGAGTATAACGCCGGCGCTACGTGCGTAGCTCTGCAACTGGCGTTAACGGTCAAGAATCTGAAGAGTCAAATCTTTTCGAGAAGGAGCGATGATGAGAAAAACGACGGGTAAACACGCACCAAATAGCGCTTACTCTTTTTTTCTCAACGGCAGCCCCAAAGTTGATTTCCTTGTTCGGCTCGCTTTGGAGGACTTCAGAGCCGAGATGATCATGCGGCGGGGGCAGAAATGAACCCCCTCCACCTTGAAGATCTCAAGAGGAGCGGGCTCTCAGATCAGACCATCATTGAAGCCGGAATTGAGACCGTAAGGCCGCAGGACATAGCGAAGTCGTTGGGCTTCGATCATCAGGGCATCCAGAGTGCGTACAGAATCCCCTATCCTGGTTGCGATGGCTTTTCGCGATACAAGGTTTTCTATCGGGACGATTACCAAGGTAAAAAACCGAAGTACCTTCAGCGTAAGGACACGGGCAATCATCTCTACATTCCGGACTCGGTGAGGGCAGTATTAAAGGACGCGACCACCCCGTTGTACTTCACCGAGGGCGAAAAGAAGGCGCTCAAGGCGTGTCAGGAAGGCCTCTATTGCATCGGTCTTTCGGGCCTGTGGAACTGGAGCGACGGCAACAAAAAACTCATAGCGGATTTCAATCTTATCAATCTCAAAGGGAGAATAGTTTACATAGTCCCTGATTCGGACTGGAGGGACCCTAACAAACATGGGTACGCGAAGAACCTCGTTCAGGCCGTTTACGGCCTTGCCGGGAAACTGAAGGAACGGCAGGTACGGGTGTTTGTTGTGGAACTGCCTGAGGGGTTGAAGCCATGAAGACGGGGCTTGACGATTTCCTTATAGACCACACCATTGAAGAACTGCGGGCACTACCGACGACAGAGTTTACAACCCTGTCGGAACGCATTGCAGCCCTGCCGGACAACGCCGATTTCCCTACGCTTATTCAACCCCTTATCACCGAGATTTCGAGCTTAGAAAGTGAGTCCGAGAAGGCTCTTCACATCGCCCGGCTATCAGACAAGACCGGCATAGACAAACGCTCCCTCACAAGGGATGTGAAGAAACACGGCGAGAAGAGGACGATTTATTTAGTAAATGAGAATGCCTTAGTTGCACACCCGTCCTACGAGGTAAACAGCCATTTTGTTAGCCTCGGATTCAAGGAGACTGTGATCGTAAATGATGGTGCGCAAGATCGAAATATCTATGTCCTTGTACATAATGGCAATATCGCACTTATCGACAAGCCGGTCGCTCAGATAGGACCATTGAAGATCATCTTCGATGAAAGGGACAGGGTCCTCATTACCCTCAACGACAAATGGAGCAAGAAAAGATTGAAGGAGTTTGTCGGCAATCCCGTTGGGCCTACGGGCTTATACCGGGAAGTCAGAGAGATACTCACAAAATATATCGAGTTTCAGAAAGAACCATTCTACGGGCTTGTTGCGGCGTGGATCGTCGCCACCTACTTCCACCGGATATTCTATGCCTTTCCTTTCCTCAACTTTCCCGGAAAGAAACAGTCCGGGAAGACCAGGACCCTCGAACTTCTCTTTCTTCTTTCGTTCAATGCATTTAAAGTCAAGGGCGTTTCGATTCCTTCATTGGCCGATTCCATAGACGGACAGCGGTGCACTTTCATCATGGACCAGGCTGAGCTGCTCTCCGACAAGCGAAACGTGGAGCTTCTCGGAATTCTTGCCGATTCCTACACCATCGGGGGCGGCAAGCGAAGGATCGTCAATATTACCAACAAAAGCAGGAGGGTCCTTGAGTTTGAAACATATGCGCCGAAGGCGTTCGCCACTACCAAGGAACTGGACACGGACCTTAGAGACAGGACAATTGAGATCGTGATGATCCGGGCCGAGAAAGAGTATCCGTATCCCGAAGCCTTCCATCCCGTCTGGGCGGAACTGCGAGACAAGCTGTACCGTCTTCTTCTTACCAAATGGGAGGAAGTACGGGAAATCTATCAGAATGCCGGCCCGGGGGTTACTCAGCGTGTACGGGAGCTATGGAAGCCTATAGATACCATTCTGACATTGGAACATGTGGACGACAATGAAAGGCGGGAAATCAGGGACGTCTTCCTAGACGCCATGGCCGAGACGCAGACCGGGCTAACCGAGCTCGAAGACAGGCTTGTTCAGGCCCTGCTTTCGCTGCTCCCGGATAACGGGCAAGCCATACTCACGGTGACCGACATAGTTGAGAAGATGGGCATACCGGAAACCGATTCCTTCAAGAAGACGGCACAGACCAAGTGGGCCGGGAAGACGATCAACAGATTGCAGTTGTTCACCAGGAAGGAGGGCAAGGGGGACAGTGGAAGGCATAGATACCGGTTTGAGAAGGCACGGATTGAAAATATCTCCAATCGTTATAGAACTGATGGTTTCAATGGTAGCAATGGTTTTTCACAGGAAAATAGCCAGTCTTCAGACGACCATCAAGAAAACGGTAATGGTGGCAATGGCAGAGGTGATGGCAGTGCCGACCATCAAGACCATCAACCAGATTCTAATGGTAGTCCGGAAAGTGTTGTCTCAGACCAGCAAAACCATTCGACCAATAAAACCGTCAATTTTATGGAAGATGAAGACTTTCCGCACGAAGAAGAAGACCAGGAGTTGAACCGATGGAACTACTAGTTGCACTGGAACCTATTGTGATACGGCCGGGGGACATTATCAAACCGGGGGAAATTGTCCAGGCAAGGCGCCCGGAACGGCTTTTATCCGAGGGCAAGGCCCGCAGGCTGAACAGGGCGGAGAGCCAGCGGATCCTCGACCGATACGTGGCAGAGGCCCGCGAGGTGTTTGAAGCGGAAGGCCCGCTCGTCTGCCATGCGTGCAAAGGCACGGACTTCTGGACATCAGTCCACGGGGTGGTGGTGTGCCGGAGATGTCACCCGCCGATGCGGGATGGTCTAATCAAAAAGTGGATAGGAGAGGCTACGGGGAGAACAAAATGAAGCGATGCTATGCGGAGAACTGTCTGAGAGAGTCTAGTCTAACTTTGGTTGATGAGATAAATCGGATTCTGTCCGATTATGAGAGGCGCGGCTATGTTCTCACCGTCCGACAGGTTTATTACCAACTCGTCACGGCCAACATCATTAAGAACAACGAGAAGGAATACAAGCACGTGTCGAGGCTGATAAATGAGGCCCGCATGGGCGGACTCATCGATTGGGATATGATCGAAGACCGCACCCGTGACTTCTCCCGCCGCCAACGGTGGGTCTCTCCCAAAGAGATACTCAGTGCCGCTGCCACCAGTTATCATGAAGACCTGTGGAAGGGCCAGACCTATCGTGTTTTTGTCGTGGTCGAGAAAGACGCACTCAGTGGAGTTCTCGAACCGGCATGTGAGGAACTGGATATCCCTCTGCTGGCGGCTAGAGGGTACGCAAGCACCAGCGTCCTCCATGGATTCGCAGAGGACGATCTTGTTCCCGCAATAGTGTGTGGTCAGACGCCCGTTGTTCTCTACCTCGGAGACCACGACCCAAGCGGGATCGACATGACACGGGACATATGTGATCGGTTGGCTACTTTTACAGGTCAGGATGTTCTTGTCCATCGGATCGCGCTCAACATGGATCAAATTAAGGAGATGAACCCGCCCGAGAACCCGGCTAAGACGACGGACCGGCGTTTTATGGCCTACATGAGGACGTATGGGACTTCCTCGTGGGAACTCGACGCGTTGGACCCCGACTACCTGGATCGGCTCGTCCGAGATTGTGCGGAAGAGTATATCGACCATGTATTGTGGAATGAGCGGAAGGCCGCAATAGAAATGACCCGGCAGGGTCTGTGGGAGATCGTGAACGAACGCGGTGGCATACGGTGATCCTCTACACCCTCCAAACACCGGGCGTTGACATCACACGTCCACCCGTGAAAATTCCAGAGTCATACTGGCGGGAAGGCGAACCCTATTACGACATGGCGAGGTATCTCCAATGGGATCATTGGATATGGTGTCTCAGACACATTGATGATTTAGAGAACGAGTGGCTGTCCTTTGAAAAGCTGTTGCCTATAACCCTCTGGACCCTCGACGTCCCCGAAACTCTTGTGAGATGGTGTTCTCTTGATAGGCAGTGTCAGAACACTGTTCCCATAGATAAGTGGTTCTACAACAGCGAAGGCGCGATCAGGGACCTAGGTGAGATACCAATGGGTCTTGTGGTCAGCCCTATCTCGCGCCGATATGTGACAGGTCAAACGATGAGAGATGCGTCCTGCCTGCGTGCGGAACCTGTCAACCGTCGGCGAGTGGCGGGTACCAGTGAAACAAAATGACGGACATAATTTAGGCATAAAGCCTAAAATGGCTATAAACAACGCCATGTTACGAAGGTACATTGGATATGACATCCAGTGCGGGCATAAGGCAGACATAAGGAAATGAGTAGAGCGCAGAAGGTCATCGAGTACAAGAAGGCCCGGAAGAATCCGGGGGGATCCGCCAAGAGACTCTACAGCGTACCCGAGGCGGCTTTCTACCTGGGGCGCACTGTTGACGCTCTACGTGAAATCATATGGGCCGGGAAGCTGCCCTATGTGAAGGACGGGCGGCGCGTACTTGTCGACGTGAAAGACATGGACGAATTTATTGAAAGAAACAAGATGCGGTTTACCTATTAAGACAGAAACCGGCTTCAACTTGGAGGGTCCTGTAAACGGGAGGGTCTTGTCTCATATCTCTTTTCCCGATTGTGGAAAGAATTCTCTTGACAACCAATGGTTATCATATATAATAGTAGTATGACGCCAGAAGAACTCAAAACATGGCGTAAACAGGAAGGATACACGCAACAGAGGCTTGCTGATGCCCTGGGCGTTACCAAGGTCACGGTGGGCCGATGGGAAACGGGTGTCAGACATATTCCGTCATTCCTTGCTCTTACCCTTAGAGCACTGGAGCTGGAGGGGGGTGAAATATCGAAAGGGACAGGAAAAAGGAAAAGGAGGTAATGGTCATGGGTAGTATCTTCAAGCAACGCAACAAGCAGACGGGCTGGGAAGGCGACACGTGGTACATTAAGTATTACCGGAACGGGAAGCCATACGTTGAATCCTCGAAATCGAAAAAGAAGGGCGATGCCGAACGGCTGCTCAAGCTGAGAGAGGGACAGATCGTGGAAGGGAAGTTTCACGGTCTACAGGCCGAGAAGACCCGCTTCGAGGACTTGAAGAAAGACCTTCTGTCCGACTACGAAGTCAACGGCAAGAAATCAAAATGGCGGGTAGAGATAAGCATTGCTCACCTTGAGAAGCACTTCGGTGATATGCGAGTGAACGAGATCACCTCGACGCACATCGGGGATTACATCGAGGCTCGCAGGAAGGAAAAGGCATCGAACGGAACCATCAACAGGGAATTGTCGGCGCTTAAGAGAATGTTTTCGCTGGGGGAAACTGCTACACCGCCCAAGGTCTTGCACACCCCGCACATACCCAAGCTCAAAGAGAACAACTTTAGAACCGGCTATTTCGAGTACGAAGAGTATGTCAGGCTCAGAGACGAACTTCCCGACTATCTCAAGCCGGTACTGACAATGGGCTATTTCACTGGCATGCGGAAGGGCGAGATACTCTCTCTGACGTGGAAGCAGACCAATATCTTTGAGCGGAAGATTACCCTTGAGGCAGGAACCACGAAGAATGACGAGGCCCGCGTTATCTACCTTAGCGGGGAACTGTACGATGTCATCTTGGACCAGAAGAAGCTAAGGGACGCAAAGTATCCCAAGTGTCACCATGTGTTCTTCAGGGGTGGCGAGCCTATCAAGGACTTCCGTGAAGCATGGGACGGTGCATGCACCAGGGCCGAACTCGAAGACAGACTCTTCCACGATTGCAGGCGGACGGCAGTAAGAAACATGGTGAGAACGGGCACACCGGAACGGGTAGCCATGAAGATCAGTGGACACAAGACCCGTGCTGTCTTCGACCGGTACAACATCGTGAATGAGGAAGACATAAAGTCAGCTTGTGACCGGCTCGCAAATGCCCACAAACAGATTGAAGAAACCCTCGACGGACATAATACGGACATAATCAAGCTAAAGAAGCGCGGTTAACATGATGCAGGAAGATCGGAAAGCCTTGATAATAGCGAGAATGCGAGAGAGGGGACTTGAACCCCTATGGTGTAACCCGCTGGATCCTAAGTCCAGTGCGTCTGCCAGTTCCGCCACTCTCGCATGCCTTATTTTATGCGGTTTCATGTTAGGTGTCAAACCCGGTTCCCGCGCCTGATGGCGACGAAGCGTCTGTCGCGCATCACCAGGGAACAGCTCGTCGAGGCGCTCGAGATACAGAAGGAGGAAGGGGGGAAGCTGGGACAGATACTCGTCAAAATGGGCCTTCTGTCCGAAGAGGAGATCCTGAAGGCGCTGTCCGTCAAGCTTGGCATCCCCCTGGTCGACCTCACCACTACCGAGATAGACGAGAGCGTCATAAAGATGGTCCCCCTCGTCATGGTGCGGCGCTTTAACATTATCCCAATAAGCAGGAAGGGCAACTGCCTCTCTCTGGCGATAGCCGACCCCACCCGCATTTCGGATACAAAGGCGATCAAGCTCCTGACGGGCTGCGAGATACAGCCTTTTCTCACGAGCGAGTCACAGATCGAGGAGGCCATAGGCCGGCACTACGAAGCGCCCCACACGGTAGATATGAAGCAGTTCATGTCGGACTTCGACATAAGCATGGAAAACATGCTTGAGGTCGTGCAGGACGATGAGAAAGACGATGTGGCGACGCTGGAGGCCGACTCCAGGCAGCCGCCGGTGGTGAGGCTGGTCAACCACTGCTTCATCGAGGCGATAAGGGCGGGTGCGAGCGACATACACATAGAGCCTTACGAAAGCGTGCTCAGAGTGCGCTTCAGGATAGACGGGGTCCTCTTCGAAATCTTAAAAGTTCCTGTCAAGCTTAAGGATGGAGTCATATCGAGGCTGAAGGTACTGTCCAAGATGGACATCGCCGAGAAGCGCACTCCCCAGGACGGGAGGATAAAGCTCCAGGTAAACGTTGACGGCCGGGTGCGCAGCCTCGACGTGCGCGTCTCCACGACGCCCACGCTCTTCGGCGAGAAGATCGTTATGCGCCTCCTCGACAAGGAAGGCCTGATGCTCGATATGAGCCGTCTCGGTTTCGAGCAGGACAGCCTCAAAAGGTTCGAAGAGGCTATTTTCAGACCCTGGGGCATGGTGCTCGTCACGGGCCCCACGGGCTCGGGGAAGACCAATACCCTCTACAGCGCGATCAGCCGTCTCAACACGCCCGTCTCCAACATCATGACCGTCGAAGACCCTGTCGAATTCAACATCTACGGCATCAATCAGGTGCAGGTCCACGAATCGATCGACCTGACCTTCGCGTCGGTCCTGCGCTCGTTCTTGAGGCAGGACCCGAACATCATACTCGTAGGGGAAATCCGCGACAACGAAACCGCATCGATTGCCGTAAAGGCGTCTCTCACCGGCCACCTCGTGCTCTCTACCCTCCACACGAACGACGCGCCTTCGGCAGTCAGCCGGCTTGTAGATATGGACATAGACCCCTACCTGGTTGCCACCTCGGTGATCCTCGTCGCCGCCCAGCGCCTGGTGAGAAGGATTTGCACTCACTGCAAGGAAAAGGTGGAGCTGCCCCGCAAGGCGCTCATCAACCTGGGCTTTACGGAGGAAGAGGCCGACACGACGGAGATCTACGCGGGGAGGGGATGCGGCAAGTGCAACAACACGGGCTACAAGGGGCGCATCGGGCTCTATGAGGTGATGCCCGTTTCTTCCACCATCAGAGACCTCATATTCGCAAACGCGTCCACAGCGGAAATCAGGAAGAAAGGCATCGAGGAAGGCATGATAACCTTGCGCCGAAGCGGCCTTTACAAGATCAAGGGCGGGATAACGACCATAGAAGAGGTATTCAGGGAAACCTTCTAAAGAAACGGAACGACACATAATTTGCCCGCTTTATTCCCTGCCGCTGGTTGACAATAAATGTAGTCGGCACCATGTTATGAGCTAAGGAGGACGAACATGGGCCAACTGCCAATCTTCATAAATCCCATTGAAGACCCAGATTGGGATCGGTTCGTAGGAAGCCATCGACTCGGTGCCATATACCATCACTCCTCATGGCTGAAGGTGCTTCGTTTCAGCTATCCTCAACTCTCCCTTGCCGCCTTTGTCGTCAAGGGCCCGGACGGTCGTATACGTTCCGCCCTGCCGTTCTGTATCGTCAAGAACAGGAGAAAGGCGATATCGATGCCTTTTACACCCTATTGCGACCCGTTAATAGAGAGAAGGGAGGATGCGGACTTGCTCTTCGGCGCCGTCGCCGGATTAGTCGACGCCAATATCGTTTCTTCTTACGAGTTGCGCTCTCTGCACGCGCATGACTTCACGAGGACAGGGCTTGTAAAGGCAGATTACCGTCACAAAACTAATGTTCTCAGTCTCGACGGGGGAATTCAGAAGGTGAGGAAGTCGTTCCACAGGACCTGTGTCAGCCAACCCATAAAAAAAGCGATAAAGCTCGGGGTAGTCATACGGGAAGCCTCATCGGAAGCAGACCTGAAAGTGTTTGTTCTGTTGCACGCAAGAACGAGGAAGCGGCTCGGCCTTCCCATCCAGCCTATTTCCTTCTTCAGCAACATGTGGCGCTTTATGCACCCGGAGCGGCTGACGCTTCATATCGCAGAATACAGGGAGAAGCCTATCGGCTCGTTTCTCACCCTCAACTACAAGGAGACCGTGTGGCTCGAATACATCGGCTACGACATACGCGAGGTGCTCGTCCATCCCAATCATCTTCTCTATTTCAGGGCTATAGAAAAAGCTTGTAACGAGGGATTTTCTTTCGTCGACTTCGGAAGGACGTCTACAGGCAACGAATCGCTCCTCCGGTTCAAGAGGAGATGGGGAACAGAAGAGAATGACATTTCCTATCTCTATTACCCTGCCGTCCCGAAAAGCAGCTCCGTCAACGACGGTAAGCTGACAAGAAAACTGTTCAGCTTCATAAACCGCACCCTTCCTTTCCCCATTGCCCGAGAGGCCGGAAAAGTGATTTATCGATATATAGGCGTCGGGTAGGGACGACCTATCCCTCGGCAGCCGTGCGGGCAGGCCCGTTCACCGACGCATGTTCTCCTTTCGGCCGCTGCCAGCCTGCCTCCAGACTTTCGCACTCCCCCCTGCTTAGCGGGCTAAAGGACAGTCGGCGCCGGAACGCACGCCATATTGCCCTTTTTTTCAGGTAGGGTTGAAAGCCGCACGCCAGGCAGCCGCGAATCGACGGGAGGTTCGATTCCTCGACCCAGGTGATGGCCCAGCGGGCGCCCGTTGTTCTCGCTTTTGCCGCGACCTGTGCCATCGCGCAGACCATGATACCTTTACCCCGGTGACGCTCCGGTACAAATGCCCCTTCCAGCAGTACCTCGTCCCGAGCCAGGGATGGAAAATACCCGTTGTAATGGGTGGTCAGCCTGTCGTTTTTGTCAGGCGAGATGAGCCATTGAAGGAAGCATGGAGAGCCGTCGGACGTTACGGCAACGTAGACCGCCGAAGGGATGCCCGCCTCTATCGTATGGATTCTCGACAAGCGGTCAATTACCGACTTCGTCAGGTCTTGCCCCATATCGTCGAGGGCAAGAAGCGCCATATCACTCCTCTCGAAGTGTCTGAGGGTAATCGGGACACTGGCGGACCGCGTTTTTACGGGGAGGCTCAAGTCCGCGCGAAAACCGTAGCTCGTCTCCTCAGACCAGAGTTCTCTTCCGACCTCTTCGACGAGGGCGCCGACATGTCCGCGGGAAAGAAGGTAAAACCCTGCTTTGATCTTCTGAAAAGGATTTTCCATTTCACCCCCTCCGCTGAGTATACCGGCCTGTCCCGGCATAAGCATCAAAGTTTTTATTTTCTTGCTTTGACGATATAGCCCAACGGAAACCCGGTGCTTGCAAAACCGATCCTCGCGATGAGCGGGTTCAAGATATTAAGAACGACCCTGGTAGCCCTGTAATCATTATTGACCATATGCCAAGCTGCTTGAACGGCGTTGCCGTGCGGCTCTATGTATACGTACGAAAAGTCGGAGCAGAGGACCTTAAGGGAGTCGGGCGTGTACCTGTAGTAATCGTGGGGGTCGGGGTGATAGCGATAGATGAAACGCGTAGAGGCGACCAGCGTGCCTCCGGGCTTGAGCACCCTGTAAATCTCCCGGACGGCCCTTTGCGGCTCGTAGAGATGCTCCAATACCTCCAGTGCAATGACCGCATCGAAATAATTGGATACTACCGAAATATCGTGGAGGTCGCAGCAGACATCGGGTTTTGTTTCCGGGCAGATATCGAGCGTTACGTAGTCGGTGCAGTTTATTAACCGCCTGTACGGTGAATCCTTCGCGCCCACGTCAAGAAGCCGTCCGACCTCCAGGGAAGAAAGGATGGGCGCGAGGCGGAGCATGAGACCCGTCCTGACGACGGAGGGGATCTTCAAGGTAGGACAGGCATCGAATACTCTTTTTAACCGCTGCCGCCTGTCGTCCATCGGGCCTGCTTACTCCTATCTACCCGACCCTGTGAGGGAGACATTGACCATCGGCGAATGTCACGGGCCCCGTTCCCCAGGTGTTGTCCTTCATGATCGTTATGGGCTAAGAAGAGGCGCCGCCCCGTACCAGTCGGAGCTTATGGTGCTCTTGCCATGAAAAACGCGATCGAAGAGCGCCCCGCCTGCCCCTTATGGATCAATCTGTGCACGGAACATTTGTTTGTCAACCGGCAGTTACAGGGGTTTGCGCCTATGGACAGGGGCAACTCCCGGGCGGACCCGGTACGGGGCCCGGGCAGCGTCCTTTCATGCCCGCCTGCCCGGGGGTGCCGGCCAAATTAACCCGGCCGCATGCCCAGGTCCAGTAATCGCTTGACAAGAAGGCCCCAAATCCTTATATTGTTAGACTCTAAATGGGAAACAATCAATGATTATCAAACTTTACGATATACGGGAGAGCCTGTCGGTAAAGGGATCGTTCGACGGCGCCAAGTTCAAGAGGCCCGAGGACAGCGATATCTCCTTTCTGTCGCCTGTCGAATACGAGATCACCGTCCAGAAGGCGGGGGAGAGCGTGTGGCTCCGGGGCCCGGTGCGGGGCAGGCTCTCGCTGGCCTGCTCCCGCTGCCTCGATCAGTTTGCTTATTCAGTCTCATCGAGACTCGACATAGAGCTTCTTCCCAGGGAAAAGGCGCCCGCCTCCCCCGAAGTCGAGCTCAAGACGGAGGAGACGAACGTCTACTATTTCGAAGGCGAAGAGATAGACATCGACCCCTACGTGTTCGAGGAGGTCATGCTCAACATGCCCATAAAGCCCCTCTGCTCCGAAGCGTGCAAGGGCATATGCCCGACCTGCGGGAAAAACCTGAACGTCGAGGAATGCCGCTGCCAGAAAATGGGCACAACGGCCTTGGGAGAAAAGCTGAGACCATTTCTTAAAGACCTGTAAGGAGAAGACAATGCCTGTCCCAAAAAGGAAGACATCGAAGTCGAGGAGAGATAAGAGGAGGACACACTATAAACTGTCATCTCCAGGCGTGATCCTCTGTCCGAACTGCAAGGAGCCGACCCTGGCCCACCGCGTATGCGCTAAATGCGGCACTTACAAGGGCAAGAAGTACCTCACCGTCGAAGAACTCTAGCACATATGGTGAGAATAGCAATCGATGCCATGGGCGGGGACCATGCGCCCATCGCAGTTGTGAGAGGCGCTGAAGCGGCGAGTGCGGAAGGGGCCGGGGAACTCGTCCTCGTAGGCGATGAGGGTAAGATCGGGCCGCTTCTCACGAGGAGGTCCGGCATAGAAATCGTCCACGCCCCCTCAGTCGTCGAGATGAAGGAATCACCGTCCACGGCGCTGCGGCGGAAGAGGGATTCTTCCATCAGCAAGGCCTTTAGCCTGCTGAAAGAGGGCGACGTGCAGGCTGTGGTCTCGGCCGGTAATTCCGGTGCTGCCCTGGCCTTCGCCATCTTCACGCTGGGACGCATACCCGGCGTCGAAAGGCCGGCTATCCTGACCATACACCCGAACGTTAAAGGCACAAAATCGATACTCCTCGATGCGGGCGGGACAGTAGACTGCCGGCCGTCGCACCTTGTCCAGTTCGCGATAATGGGCAGCGTGTTCGCCAGGCATGTCCTTGGCGTAGAGGCGCCGAGGGTAGGGATCTTGAGCAACGGGGAGGAGGAAACAAAGGGAAACGAGCTCACCCGCGAGACCCATGCGCTCCTTTTAAACGCCGGTCTCAACTATACGGGCTATGTAGAAGGGACGGACCTGTACAACGGGATGGCGGACGTGGTGGTCACGGACGGCTTTGTGGGCAACGTAGTCCTGAAGGTGAGCGAAGGCATGGCCGAGGCTATCGTAGGCATCCTGAAAGAGAAGATAGCCCGGAGCACAAGGGCGAAAATCGGCTATAAGCTCATGGCCGGTGTTTTCAAGACCCTTTTCCGGATGGTAGACTATTCCGAATACGGGGGCGCCCCGCTGGTCGGCGTCGACGGGGTCTGCGTCATCTGTCACGGTAAGTCGAACGAGCGGGCGATCAAGAACGCAATCATGCAGGCAAAGGGCTTTGTCGGAAAGAACGTGAACGGGCATATAAAAGACGCTATGGCAGTGTCACTTGCGAGGAACAAGGAGAGCTGAATGGATTATTTTCTGACGGACGACCAAAAGGAGATCAGGAAGCTCGCGAGAAGGATCGCCCAGGAGAAGGTGATACCCGTAAGGGCCGAGCTCGACGAGACGGAGACTTTTCCTTGGGAGATCATGCGGTCTTGCGCGGAAACAGGCCTCTTCAGCGTCAGCATACCGGAAGCGTACGGCGGCCTGGGCGGCGGGGCCTTCGAGAACTGCATCGTCGTCGAGGAGTTAAGCAGGGCCTGCTTGGGAGTATCGGTGAGCTACGCGGCCAGTCTGCTGGGTTCCTACCCGATTCTCCTCGGGGGAAGCGAAGATCAGAAAAGCAAGTACCTGCCCGATATAGCCAGCGGCAGACGGCTTGCGGCCTTCGGCCTGACCGAGGCGAATGCCGGCAGCGACGCGGCGGGCATCAGGACGGAAGCACGCCGGGCCGGGGATTACTATATCCTGAACGGCACCAAACAATGGATCACCAATGGCGGGGAGGCGGAGATATATTCGGTCATCGCCATGACCGACCGCTCCAAGGGGGGCAGGGGGGCAACGGCCTTCATTCTGGAAAAGGGGATGGAAGGTTTCTCCTTTGGGAAGAAGGAGAAGAAGCTGGGCATCAGGGCCTCGGCAACGAGGGAGCTTGTTTTTCAGGATTGCAAAGTCCCGAAGGAAAATGTTATAGGTAGGGAGGGCCTGGGGTTCATCCTTGCCATGAGAACCTTTGACCGTACCCGTCCCGGCATCGGCGCCCAGGGAGTGGGGGTTGCCCAGGGAGCCCTTGAAGCCGCGGTGGCCTATGCAAGAGAAAGGGAGCAGTTCGAGAAGAAGATCATATCCTTCCAGGCCGTGCAGCACATGCTTGCGGATATGGCGATACAGGTGGAGGCGGCACGGGCCCTGGTTTACGCCGTTGCGCGCTATATAGACTCTAATCCGAGGGAATTCTCGAAGGCATCGGCCATGAGCAAGGTGTTCCCAAGCGATGTAGCCATGAAGGTGACGGTGGATGCCCTGCAGATATTCGGAGGTTACGGGTACATGCGGGATTACCCGATAGAAAAGATGATGCGGGACGCGAAGATCCTGCAGATTTACGAGGGCACGAACCAGATCCAAAGGAACGTTATCGGCCTCGAGCTGATAAAGGAAGCGGCGTCGAAGAAGCGATGACATGAAAAAGATAGGAGTTGTTTTTCCCGGCCAGGGGTCACAATACGTAGGGATGGGCCGCGAGCTCTACGAGCGGTTCCCTCACGTAAAGGCGTTGTTCGAATCGGCAGACAAGGCCCTCGGCTTTGACCTCTCGAGGCTCTGCTTCGGCGGCCCTGAAGAAGACCTGCGCAGAACCTTCAACACGCAGCCGGCGATACTCCTTGTCAGCTATGCGGTATGGTCGGTGCTTAGCAAAGAGGTTGAGATGGCGCCTTACCTCCTTGCCGGCCACAGCCTCGGCGAATATACGGCCCTCCTCGTGAGCGGGCTTTTCTCCTTCGAGGACGCGGTTAGACTGACCCGGAAAAGGGGCCTTCTGATGGAAGAGGCCTGTCCCGCGGGCTCAGGCGGCATGGTTGCCCTCGTGGGCCCTGTGCGGGAGAAAGTGGATGCCCTATGCGCGGCAGTCTCGAGAGGCGATTACGTCGTATGTCCCGCCAACCTCAACTCGCCGGACCAGCTTGTCCTGTCGGGTGACGCAGGCGCCCTGAGGGAGGCGGTAGACAAGCTGAAGGGTGAGGGCTATAAGAAAGCGGTTTTTCTAAACGTCTCCGGTCCGTTCCACAGTCCCCTCATGAGGGAAGCTGCGGATAAGCTGAGATCTGAGCTTGGGAAAGTGAGCTTTTCGTCCATGGGGACGCCCGTTGTATCGAACGTGGATGGACGCCCCAACCGGGAGGCCGGGTCGGTTGCCGACCTGCTTTTCCGCCAGATGTTCTCGCCTGTCCTTTGGGAGGGGTGCGTGCGGACCATGGCGTCGGCGGGCGTGGAGCTTTTCCTCGAAGTGGGGCCGCAAAAGGTGCTCACTAACATGATGAAGAGGATCGTGCCCGATATCCCTTGCCATCACGTAGAAACGTTGGCGGAGATAGAGGCTGTCCGGGAGGTGCTGTCGTGAAGGGCAGGGTCGCGGTTGTGACCGGCGCATCCCAGGGCATAGGGCGGGCCGTCGCCGAGTTTCTGGCGGAAAAAGGCGGTTCCGTTGCCATAATCGACGTGGCGGACGGGACTGATACAGTCCGGGCAATAGAAGCAAAGGGCTCAAAGGCCTTATTCTTTCAGGCGGACGTCTCGGACGGCCGGGAGGTCGAAAAGGCCGTTACAGGGATCGCAGAAGGGATGGGTGGGATCGACTGCCTGGTCAACAATGCCGGGATCACGAGAGACAGGCTCCTTCTCCGGATGACGGAAGACGAGTGGGACCTGGTGATGCGGGTTAACCTGAAAGGGGTATACACCTGCACGAAAGCGGTGCTCCGCCATATGATGAAAAAGGGCGGAAGCATAGTAAACATCTCCTCCATCGCCGGGCTGACGGGAAATGCCGGACAATCGAACTACGCTGCGGCCAAGGCGGGCATCGTCGGGTTTACGAAGAGCGTAGCCAGGGAGTATGCGGAGAGGGGCATCAGGGTCAATGCGGTTGCTCCCGGTTTTATCGCCACCGAGCTTACCGCCCGGCTCGACGAAAAATACCGGGAGGCGATAAGACAGTCCATACCTTTGAAGCGGGCGGGGGAGCCGATCGAGGTAGCCCGCGTCGTCTATTTCCTCCTGTCCGAATATAGCGGCTACATAACGGGCGAGGTAATAAATGTCAGCGGAGGCTTGTACATCTGAGGGATGGATCCCTCGTCAAAAATAGGAGGTGGCTAAATGACGGTTGCCGAAAAGGTTAAGAAGATGATTGTCGAACAGTTGGAGGTAAATGAATCCGAGGTGGCACCGGAGGCTAAGTTCATCGACGACCTGGGGGCTGACTCCCTCGATATAGTCGAGCTCGTGATGGCCCTTGAGGACGAGTACGGCATAGAGATCCCAGACGAGGATGCGGAAAAGATAGAGACCGTAGGCGATGCGATCCGGTACATCGAGGAACATATAAAATAGAGCATGAGGTGACGGTTGAAAAGGCGGGTCGTCATAACTGGTCTCGGTCTCACCACCCCCCTGGGGATTGGCCTCGATAACGTGTGGAAAAGGATACTCGACGGACAGTCGGGGGTCGGCCCCATAACCAGGTTCGACGCATCGTCGCACGATACGAGGATAGCCGCTGAAGTGAAAGACTTCAGGCCGGAGGAATACATACCGCCAAAAGAGCTGAGGCGCATGGACCTTTTTATCCAGTACGCCCTCGCAGCTACGAAGATTGCCGTGCAGGATGCCGGGCTCGACATGAATAGCGAGGACGCGGAGAGGGTGGGCGTAATCGTGGGCACGGGGCTGGGCGGCCTTCCGACGCTGGAGAAGTATCATGCCGTTCTTCTTGAAAGGGGTCCCGGCCGCATCTCTCCTTTCTTTATCCCCATGCTCATAGCCAATGAAGCACCCGGCAACATCGCGATACAATACGGGATGAAGGGGCCGAACCTGAGCATTGTCACGGCGTGCGCAACGGGCGCACACTCTATAGGCAACGCCTTCAGGGTCATCCAGTACGGCGATGCGGATGTGATGGTTGCGGGCGGGACTGAGGCGAACCTGACCCCCCTCACGGTGGGCGGCTTCAACGCGTTGAGAGCTCTCTCCGTGAAGAATGATGCCCCGGAAAAAGCCTCCCGTCCCTTCGACAAAGAGAGGGACGGCTTCGTCATAGGTGAGGGAGCGGGCATCGTGATCCTCGAAGAGCTTGAAAGGGCCCGCGCCAGGGGCGCGAAGATCTATGCAGAGGTCGCGGGGTACGGCTACAACGGAGATGCGTACCACATCACCGCGCCGTGTCCCGATGGCGACGGCTCCATACGCTGCATGAGAATGGCCCTCAGGGATGCGGCGATCGGTCCGGAGGCGGTGGATTACATCAATGCCCACGGAACGTCTACCGAACTGAACGATTCATCGGAGACCATAGCCATAAAGCAGGTCTTCGGCGAAAGGGCCTATGCCATCCCGGTAAGCTCGACAAAATCCATGATAGGACATCTCCTTGGAGCGGCAGGGGCCGTGGAGGCGATATTCTCAGTGCTTGCCATCAGGGACCAGGTGTGCCCCCCCACTATAAACTATGAGCACCCCGACCCCGAATGCGACCTCGATTACGTGCCGAACACTGCCCGCAGGGCCAAGATCGACGTTGTCTTATCCAATTCCTTCGGCTTCGGCGGCACAAACGCGGTACTCGCTTTCAAGAGGTTCGAGTAAATGAGGATCGCCCTCGCCGCGGACCATGCCGGCTACGAGCTCAAGGAGTATATAAAGCAGATTCTTGCGGGCGGTGGATTACCCCGACTATGCTATAAAAGTCGCCCGCCTGGTCTCGGAAGGCGCGGTAGAGCGCGGGATACTGACGTGCGGCACAGGCGTCGGCATGTCGATAACGGCTAACAAAGTGCGCGGGATCAGGGCTGCCCTCGCTTACGGGCTTTACGGGGCCCAGCAGAGCAGGCGCCATTTGGACGCGAACATCCTCGTCCTTGGAGCCCAGATTACCGGAAGGGGGCTGGCCGCTGAGATCGTGAGGATATGGCTTGACACTCCTTTCGAGGGTGGCCGCCACCAGAGGCGGATCGATAAAATAGCAAGGCTTGAAAATGATGGACCTTAATGCCCTTAGGGAGAGCGACAGCCCGGTTTACGATCTTATCAGGAAGGAGATAGAGCGGGAGGAGTACAGTCTCATCCTTATTGCCTCGGAGAACTATGTGGATCAAGATGTCCTCGAGGCACAGGGCACAATCCTGACCAATAAATACGCCGAGGGTTATCCCGGCAAGCGTTTCTATGGCGGCTGCCGGTACGTTGACGAAGTCGAGCGCACGGCGATCGAACGGGCCTGTCGGCTCTTCGGAGCAGAATATGCCAACGTCCAGCCCCATGCGGGCTCGTCGGCCAATATGGCGGTCTTCTTCGCAGTACTTCAACCGGGCGACAAGGTGCTCGGCATGGACCTCACCCACGGAGGTCACCTCTCCCACGGCGCCCCGGCGAGCTTCTCGGGCCACTTTTTCAAGCCCTTTTCTTACCGCGTCTCCGAGCGGGACGAGCGGATCGACTACGACCAGGTGAGGGAGATAGCCGTTTCAGAGAGGCCGAAACTGATCGTCTCGGGCGCGAGCGCCTATTCGAGGATCATCGATTTCAAGAGATTCAGGGAGATAGCCGACGAGGTAGGCGCCTTTCTCCTCGCCGATATTGCCCATATCGCAGGTGCTGTGGCGACCGGCCTCCACCCGAGCCCTGTCGGCGTTGCCCACTTCGTCACGGGGACGACCCACAAGACGCTGAGGGGACCGAGGGGCGGCTTGATCCTGTGTGACAAGGAGCATGGCAGGCTGATCGATGCCACTGTTTTCCCGGGCATCCAGGGCGGCCCGCTCATGCACGTGATAGCCGCAAAGGCGGTAGCCCTGAAGAACGCGATGACGCCGGAGTTCAGGACTTATCAGGAGCAGATCATCAGGAATTCCCGCCGTCTGGCCTCATCCATGCAAAGGCTGGGGTACCGGATTGTGTCCGGGGGAACCGACAACCATCTCTTCCTCATCGACCTCACGGAAAAGGGCATCACCGGTATGGAGGCGCAGGAAAGCCTGGAGAAAAGCGGGATCATGCTGAACAGGAACGTGATCCCTTTCGATAGAAAGGGGCCCGGCGTGACGAGCGGCATCCGGATCGGCACGCCTGCGGTGACCACAAGGGGTATGAAGGAGCCGGAGATGGAATTGATCGCGGAAATGATCGATTCCGTTCTCCGCAGGCCCTACGACGAGAAGTTGCAGGAACGGACAAGGGCGGAGGTAAAGGAGATGTGCCGCAAGTTTCCTTTCTACGCCCGCATGTACTCGTTATGAGAATGATAGGCCGAGGCGATCTTGACGGGTGAGGCCAAATCGAGGAAAGCAAGAAGCACCCGGCCCGGGCTACGTCCTGCCTGGGATGCCTACTTCATGGAAATAGCGGGCATCGTTGCCAAGCGGTCGACATGCATCCGCAGGAATGTGGGCGCCCTCATCGTCAAGGACAAGCGCATCCTTTCGACGGGCTATAACGGCGCGCCCAGCGGCCTTGCCCATTGCGGCGACATCGGGTGCGTCCGGGAGACCAAGAATGTGGCCCCGGGCGAGCGGCATGAGCTCTGCAGAGGCCTCCATGCGGAGCAAAACGCCATCATTCAGGCAGCCTCTCACGGCGTCTCCATAAGAGGGGCAGCCCTCTATTCCACCCACCTGCCCTGCGCCATATGCGTGAAGATGATAATAAACGCCGGCATACAGGAGATCTTTTACCTGGAAGGATATCCGGACGATCTTGCGGCCATTTTGATCTCGGAATCGGGTATAATAATTAGACAAGTGCCGGGCGCTGCAGCAAAGAGAAGCTGAAGGTCCCAGGGTCAGGAGCCCGGCGCCGCTTCGAGCCGTTAGCGCATGAGGACTGAATGGCAAGAGACCGATGAAGTGCCCCTATTGCGGATGCACCGAGAGCAAGGTAATCGATTCGAGAATGAGCAAGGAGATGGACGCCATCCGCAGGCGCCGCGAGTGCCTCAATTGCTCGAAGCGGTTCAACACTTCGGAGATGCTTGAGGAAGGCCGCCCGCTCGTAGTCAAAAAAGACGGGCGGCGAGAGGTATTCGACAGGGCAAAAATTTTGAACGGGCTGAGAAAGGCCTGTGAAAAGAGGCCTGTGAGCGTAACCGATCTCGAAAAAGCGGTGTCGAGGATCGAGTCTGACGTGACTGAGCGAGGAGAGAAGGAGGTTACGAGCGCCGAGATAGGCCGGGTCGTGATGGATGAGCTGAAGAAGCTTGACGCAGTCGCTTATGTAAGGTTTGCCTCAGTCTACCGTCAGTTCAAAGACATCACCGAGTTTATGGAAGAGTTGGAGAACCTGCTTCTGAAAAAAGGTGAGAGATGAAGGAAGAAGACCTCATGCGGATGGCTCTTTCGCTCGCGAAAAAGGGGCTCGGTACTACATCGCCCAATCCGATGGTCGGTGCCCTTGTCGTAAAGGGGCAGCAGATCCTGGCGGAAGGGTACCACCGAAGGGCCGGTGAAGCGCACGCAGAGGTGATAGCGCTGGAAAAGGCCGGAGACAGGGCACGGGGCGCGACTCTTTTCGTGACCCTGGAGCCGTGCTGCCACACGGACAAGAGGACCCCTCCGTGTGTCGACGCAGTGATAAGGGCAGGCATCAAGAAGGTGGTTGTCGCCATGTTCGACCCGAACCCGGAGGTGAATGGAAAGGGGATCGAGGCGCTGCGGAACGCGGGCATCGATGTCAAAGTCGGCACGCTCTCCGATGAGGCGAGGAAGCTCAACGAAATCTTCGTGACGTTCCAGGAGAAAAAGCGCCCTTTCTTTGTCCTGAAGGCGGCCCTCAGCCTCGACGGAAAGATCGCGACGAAGATCGGCGATTCGAAATGGATATCGAACGAGGAATCGAGATCGTATGCGAACCGGCTTAGGTCGGTCATGGACGGCGTCCTCGTGGGCATCAACACGGTAATCCTCGACAATCCCCTTCTCCTGCCCAAGGTCGCCAGGCCCAGAAAATACCCTGTAAGGATCGTGCTCGACTCGAAACTGCGCATACCCCTTTCTTGCGAGCTTGTCAAGACTGCGAGCAAGTACCCAACGCTCATCTTTACGCTTTCCGACCAGTACACCGAAAAAGAGGGTCGGCTCAAATCGCTCGGCGTAGAGGTCGTCCGGGTCGAGGCGGGGGAGAATCGGAAAGTTGCGCTGGCGAGCGTATCGGCAGAGCTCAGGAAACGAGGGATCATGAGCGTTCTCGTCGAAGGCGGAGGCGAGGTTAACAGCAGCCTTCTCAAGGAGGGCCTGATTGACAAGGTGGTGCTCTTCTTCGGTCCTCTCCTGATAGGGGGCAAGAATGCGTCGAACCTGGTTGCCGGCAAAGGCGTGGATTTCTTGAAGGACGCCTACAGGGTAAACGTTGTTTCGGTCAAGAAACTGAAGGATGATATCTGCGTGGAGGGATATGTTCACGGGCATTATTGAGGACGTCGGCACCCTGGTCGGCATAAGAAAGCTCGGGGGACGCTGGGAGCTGGCCGTCAGGTCGGGCCTCCCGCCCGCGGGTATCCGCGAAAGCGACAGCATAGCGGTTAACGGCGTTTGTCTCACCGTTACCAGGTCGGAAGGCGCCGTCTTTCATGCGGACGCCTCCTTCGAGACGCTTGACGTGACCACCCTGAGAAGCGCGTCGGCAGGCGACCGTGTGAACCTTGAAAGGGCTTTGCTGGGCGATTCTCGGTTTGGCGGCCACATAGTGATGGGCCACGTCGACGGCGTCGGGCGCATTACATCCGTCGGCAGGGAAGGCGATTCCATAAGGCTCGAGATCGAAACGACCGAGGCCGTATCCAGGTATATCGTCAAGAAAGGGTCGGTCGCGATAGATGGAATAAGCTTGACAGTGAATGAACAACGTGATAATAGATTTACCCTTAACGTTATTCCATATTCTGCAGCCAAAACAACGATAGGATCCAAGAACCTCGGAGACCAAGTCAATGTTGAGACGGATATATTGGGACGGTACGTTGAAAAGTTCGTAACAGGATCTGAGAAGGGCGGAGTCGACATAGATTTTCTGTATAGACACGGATACATAAAGGGAAGGTAGTCATGGCTATAACGGACATAGAAAAGATCATCGAGGACGTGAGGGAAGGAAAGATGGTCATCATCGTCGACGACGAGGACCGTGAGAACGAGGGCGACGTGATGATCGCGGCAGAAAAGGTGACGCCCGAGGCCATCAACTTCATGGCCCGTTATGCTTGCGGTCTCATCTGTCTTTCCCTCTCGGAGGAACGGGTCAAGGAGCTCGACCTGCCCCTCATGGTCAACGAGAACACCTCGCCTTTCAATACGGCCTTTACCGTATCCATCGAAGCCAAGGAAGGTATAACTACGGGTATTTCCGCCTATGACAGGGCAAGAACGATTCTCACCGCGATAGACGACGGGACGAAACCCGACGACCTCGCGCGGCCGGGCCACATATTCCCCCTGATGGCGCGGAAAGGAGGGGTCCTCGTCAGGGTGGGGCACACCGAGGCGTCGATGGACCTTGCGCGCCTGGCGGGACTCAAGCCTGCGGGCGTGATCTGCGAGGTGATGAAGGAAGACGGCGCAATGGCGAGGCTTCCCGACCTGGAGACCTTTGCCGAGCAGCACGGGCTGAGGATAGCATCCATTGCCGACCTCATCAAGTACAAAATGCGGTACGAAACCTTCGTTAGAAGGGTCGTGGAGACAAAGCTGCCCACAAGCTATGGCGGAGAGTTCAAGCTGATCGTCTATGACAACGAGCTGGACGACAAGGAGCATCTTGCATTTGTAAAGGGCAGCTTCGGACCGGACGATGCGGTCCTTGTGCGTGTCCATTCCGAGTGTCTCACAGGGGACGTATTCGGGTCGAAGAGGTGCGACTGCGGCGAACAGCTCCACATAGCGATGAGCATGATAGAGAAGGAAGGGAAAGGCGTGCTCCTCTACATGAGGCAGGAGGGGAGGGGCATCGGACTGGTCAACAAGATAAAGGCTTACCGCTTGCAGGACGAGGGGAAGGACACGGTTGAGGCGAATGAGGCCCTTGGCTTCTCGCCGGACCTGCGCGATTACGGCATAGGCGCCCAGATCCTTCACGATCTAGGCGTGCGCAAAATGAGGCTGATAACGAATAATCCAAGGAAGATAAAGGGTTTGGAGGGCTACGGCCTTTCGGTAGTCGACCGCGTCGGTCTCGAATGCGTGCCGACAAAGGACAATATACATTACCTCAAGACCAAACGGGAGAAGCTGGGCCATATTCTCGAGAACCTATGAGGTGGGTGCCATGATACACGAAGGAAAGCTTTACGCTGCAGGTTTCAGGTTCGCAATAGTGGTAAGCAGGTTCAACAGTTTCGTCACGGAACGGCTGCTCGAAGGTGCCCTCGACGCCTTGAGGCGCCATGGGGCGGACGAGGGGCAGGTAGAGATATTCCGGGTGCCGGGGGCGTTCGAGATACCGCTCGCGGCAAAGCTCCTCTCGAAGAGAAAGGAGGTCCACGGCGTGATCTGTCTCGGGGCAGTGATAAAAGGAGGCACGCCTCACTTTCATTATGTCGCTTCCGAGGTTACGAAGGGCATAGCGGCGGCGGCGCTGGAAAGTGAAAAGCCCATCTCCTTCGGCATACTGACGACGGAGACCGTCGAGCAGGCGGTCGAGCGGGCGGGAACGAAGGGGGGCAACAAAGGCTACGACGCCGCCATGTCGGTGATCGAGATGGTGAACCTCCTGAGGGACAAGGATTTGTGCGGAGAAGGAAAGCCAGGGAATTAGCCCTTAAGATACTCTACCAGGTCGAAGTGAACCTTGGCGCCGTAGACGCGGCGCTCGACCGGTACCTCAACATATTTCCCTATCAGGACGAGATTGTCGATTACACCAGGTTTCTCCTGTCGGGAGTGAAAAAAGAACAGCCCACCCTTGATTTTTACATAGAAGAAGCTTCCGAGAACTGGAAAATCAGCAGGATTACTTACGTGGACAAGAATATCCTGAGGGTAGCCATATTCGAGATGCTCTACTCGCCGGAAGTGCCGCCAAAGGTGGCCATAGACGAGGCAATCGAGCTTGCCAAGAAATTCGGCGGAGAGGATTCCAAGAACTTCGTCAACGGCGTCCTCGACAGAATCCTGAAAGATCATTACGGAAAAGGGGCCGGAGGGGCTGATGAGGAACAGGGCCTGGCTTGACGTTAAGCTATCCGACGGGGATGGGCGCCCATGGCTCTCCATCTCCTGATCGACGGTTACAACGTCATAAGAAGATGCGGCGGAGCCGTCCTCTTCGATCCATCGGATCTGGAGCGCAGCCGCCGCAATCTCATCGACTGGGTGTCCCGGTACAAGAGAGAAAAACAGATCCGGATAACCGTCGTCTTTGACGGGGGCGGCGGACCCTCACTGGCGAGAAAGAGGGAGAGCCACCGGGGCATCGAGGTCATTTACTCTAAAAAAGATGAGACGGCCGACCAGGTGATAATGGAGGCCATAAGGGTGCACGCTGCGGGCCTGGTGGTGGCGACATCCGACAGGGTCATTATAGACGAGGCAAAAAAGCACGCCATCCCATTCATAACACCCGACAGGCTGGAGGCTGCCCTGCTGGGCGAAGGTCCCGGCGAGGAAGTCGAGATTAGAGCAGGCAAGAAGGGCAATCCCCGCAAGGCGCCTAAGGGCGTGAGACTGGCGAGGAGGGCGATCCGGAAGATTTAGAGGAAGCCGGGCGAAAATGGTCCCACCTCGCGCAAGGGAGGGAGCGCCTTTCACCGTCGGGAAGGACAAGGCTGACTCCCCGACCGTCCGTGATCCTCCCTACTTCCGTAAGCGGTACAGCCTGCGCCCCGGCTATCGACTGGAGGGCAGGCACGTGATGCTCCTTACAGGTAATGATCAGCTCGTAATCGTCACTTGCGCCGAGGATGAGGTCATAGGGATCGAGACCGAGGAGCGCCGCCGCATTTGCGAGGGCCCCGTCGAGAGGCACCATCTCCTTGAAGAGGTCCGCCCCGACTCCGCTCTCCTCGCATATGTGCGAAAGGTCTCCTGCAAGACCGTCGCTGGTGTCTATCATGGCTGTGACATATCCGGTCCTTGCTGCCGCCTGCCCCACAAGAGCCCTATGAGAGGGGACGGCGTAGGCCCTAACGAGGGGATCGCCGGACAACCGCGCGTCATTCGGTTTGCTCAGCAAGAGCTGAAGACCGGCTGCCGCTCGCCCGGGGTAGCCCGTCACCAGGATGACGTCTCCCGGCCTTGCCCCGTTGCGGCGGACGACCTTGCCCTTCGGTGCCTCGCCGATGAGGGTTATGTCGATGAACATGCCGTCGCCCGAGTCCGTCAGGTTGCCGCCTACGACGGAGGCGCGAAGGGGATTCAGCTCCGCAAGAAAACCCCGGTAGAGGTCTTCCACTTCCGAAACGGGCGCATCGCCCCGCAGCCCAAGAGAGACGAGGGCGTATAAAGGCATGCCGCCCATGGCGCCTATGTCACTGATGTTCGAGGTCATGGCGCGGCGCCCAAGATCGAAGCCCCCAATGAAGCCGGGCGGATAATGGCGACCCTCGACCATGGAATCGCAGGTAACGAGCAGCTCGTACCCGGACCGCGGGAGAAAGGAGGCGGCATCGTCGCCTATGCCCACCACCACCCTTTTAGGCCTGATGCCTTCAGCGGCCAGCAGGGAGCGGATTCTCCGAATGAGGCCGAACTCACCGATATCGCTTATGGTCTCAACCATGGCTTTACGAAATTTCTTCCATTTTACACCAAAGGATCGGAGAGCGCAAAATTCTTCAGCCCCATTTGCATTACACCCCGCGTTGTAGCATAATCAAGGGTGAGTCATCCGTTGGAACAACAGAAATCCGCAAAGGGGAGGGCGAGATGGATGGCGAGACTATTCTTCTTACAGGGGCTGCCGGGTTCATAGGATGGGAGACCGGCAAGATGCTCCTTGCGGGGGGGAAGCGCGTCCTCGGCGTCGACAACCTCAACGATTATTATGACGTTAGGCTGAAGAAGCACAGGCTGGAGGACCTCGTGGGCCATGAGAGATTCTCCTTCTACCGTGCCGACATAGAAGACCTCCAGGCGCTGGAGGCCATATTCACCGAGAACCGGATAGACGCGGTCGTAAACCTGGCGGCAAGGGCGGGGGTGCGCTACAGCATGGCAAACCCCTTCGTCTATATGAGCTCGAACGCAAAAGGGACCCTGAATCTGCTTGAGCTGATGCGAAGGCACAAGGTTGGGAAGATCGTTCTCGCCTCCACGTCTTCCCTTTACGCGGGCCAGAAGATGCCTTTCTCAGAGGATCTGCCGGTCAATACGCCCATTTCTCCTTATGCGGCAACGAAAAAGGCCGCCGAGGCGATGGCGTACTCGTATCACTATCTGTTCGGCATCGACGTGTCCGTGGTCCGGTACTTCACGGTCTACGGACCGGCCGGCAGGCCCGACATGAGTATTTTCAGGTTCATCAAATGGATCGACGACGGCACCGA
>JBEKOT010000003.1:0-58490 GCA_049521495.1 Syntrophorhabdales bacterium
GAGCTGGGCAGCATAGACATTTCGCCGGCTTATGTGTTGGTGATGCTGGTCAGCGTAGGCGCTCTTTTGTACCTCGGGATCTTCCCTCGCGATTTCCTGCTCATCGCGCAAAAATCCGTATCCATCTTCGCTCGATAGCTTGCCCTTGGGTCCCAGTAGCCTCCGGGTGACGACAATCTTTACGGGCCCCGCCTCTGCACGCATGCAGCCTAATCCTTGCATTTTTCTCCAAGGAAGATGCTGCCGGCCCTCTATGGGTGTCCTTCTCCTTTACATCTAAAGCGGGCACAAGCGGAAATAATCAATAATATCAATCGGCTCAGTATGGCACGTCCCTTGCTTCGCGACATGTGAGTCCTCTCTTTCGAAGGCGGGTGGGACCGGAGCATGCCGAGAACGGTTAATCTCCCCTTTCCCTTTTCGCCCTTGTGCAAGCGATGTAAGGCCCTCCCCTGCCCCGTGAGCCATTTGGACTCGCAACGAAAAAACAATGGAAAGGAGGCCGCGTGAAGGCAATCGTGAGGGCAACCGTATTTGCAGCCCTGGGTCTTTTTGCGGGGATGTCCGCCCTTGCAGGCAGCGATACGGAGTGCAGGATGAATATTTCCGTTGGCAGCGGACCCTTCGGGGCGCTCAACATGAGGCCGAAGGTCAAGCCCGCTTCTGTATTCAAGGACCGGAACATCATCAAGCAGACCTACGACTACAGCTGCGGGGCCGCATCCACGGCAACCCTTTTCAACTATTACCTCGGCGATCCGGTCACGGAGGCGAAGGTCATCAACGATATGTTCAAGGCCGGCAACGTGGACAAAATCATCGAGCGGAAAGGGTTTTCCCTCCTGGATATAAAGAAATTTGCCGAATACATGGGCTACAATGCGGTGGGGTACAAGACCGACATGGAGGGCCTGATCTCACTCAACAAGCCCTCGATCGTTGCGGTGTTGATCCGCGAATACAAGCATTTCGTCATATTCAAGGGCATCGAGAAAGGGAGGGTCTTTTTGGCCGACCCGGCCCTCGGCAACACGACGGTCAGCCCGAGGGAATTCGAGCGGATGTGGTACGGCCATATAGCCCTCGTGATAGAGCCGAGGGAAGGAGAAGTAAAGGACGGCCTGAAGATAAGGGAGGATGAGAGGATCTTCGTCGGCTCCGCCGACTTGAGAAGGGCTTTATTCTACAACTCGATTCTATTCAGCAAAGGGCCGAACGAATTCTAGAGCGGACCCCGAGGAGAGAGGCCATCGAGAGGGTGCCTGGCGACGGGGCGCGATCGGTCTTATACTCCATGAATGACCGCCTCGTTCGGGTGGCCGGGCATTAGCCGAGAACGGGCGGCGCAAAACACAAAAAGGGAGTGTTTATGGTGAAGTATGCAGTACCGGTCGTGATGCTTTCGCTCATCGCCTTCGCATGCGGCGTCGCTGGAGCAAGCGATCCGCACATGATGACGAAGGAGCAGCTTCTTCCCCTTTTGGGTAAGTCCGATGTAATCGTCATAGACGTGCGCACGAACTATGACTGGGACAAGAGTAAAGTGAAGATCAAAGGGGCCCTGAGGGAAGAGGGAATGAAGTTCGCATCCTGGATGAACAAGTACCCAAGGGAAAAAACCCTCGTCCTCTACTGCGCCTGAGTGAATGATTCAACGAGTGTCAGTTTGACACAGGCATATCTAAAAGCCGGCTACAGCAAAGTCTATTATCTGAAGGGGGGCCTGAAGGGCGCCTGGGATGATTGGGTCAAGGCGGGGTATCCCACCGAGCCCAAATAGCCTCCCGCGGCCCGCATGCGCCTTTACAGGACAGCCGCCCTTCATCCGAAGCTAGGGGCAACCCGTGCCTGCCCCCTACCAGATGAGATTCAACCTGCTGCTCCATTTGTCAGGCAGCCTGCGCCCGAGGGAAACCCAATGGCGGCTCCGGCGGGTCGAGAAAAGTACCGTCACCGCCAGCAGGAAGACTGCCGGGTCGAGGTAGATGCTCCACGAGGCCATGGTGGAGCCGACCGCCCCGAAACAGCCGCATTCCACGTCCGTTCCCCGGGAGAGAAGGATGACTTTGGTAATGAAGAAAGAGGTGCTCAATAAGGCGATGCCGAGGGCCGACAGACGGGTCAGCACGCCCGCCAGCAGACCGACCGCGCAGGCGAGCTCGATGAATGGGAGAGCCCACCCAAAGCCGATCGCCAAGGGTCCCGGCAGTATGTCGAAATTGTAGACCATGGCGACCGAGTAGTGCTCTATATCCACCATCTTTCCCAGGGAGGAAACGAGAAAGGTCACTCCCAGAACCAGGCGGAAGACGAGGATCGCGAATCGGTTTTCCAAGAGCCTGTTCTGAATGATGCCGCTCGCAACGCCGGCCCGCTGTTCCATTACGAGTTACCTCCCATGAGAAGTGAAGCTCCCCGGCCACAGGCCGGGGCTTCCCGGATAGGAATGAAGAACAATTTATTGCGCCGACCCGCTACGCGGGTGCCCGCCCCGTCCACAGGACGGGGCTTACGGAGCGCCTCCGGTCAAAGCAGTGCGGAAAGAGCGCTGCCTCCCCCATCGTTGTCTGATTAGTATAAGGCCTCCGGCAGGATATTTCAGGGTCTGGCAGACATGGCCGCGGATTACCTCACGGTCGCTACGCGGGTATGACAGCCGGTCATCCGATAAAGGCGTGCGTTGGCGGGTCTGGGGTGGGCCGCGGATTACCTCACGGTCGCTACGCGGGTATGACAGCGTGCGTTAGCGGGTAGAGGGTGATAGAATACTGCTGTGAGGGTGCTTCTCATCTCGTCCAACCGGTCCGAAATCTACATGCGCACTATACCCCTGGGCCTGGGCTGTGTGGCTTCGGCCCTGAGGCAGGCCGGCCATGAAGTGCAAATCCTTGATTTGATGGGAATCGCGGATGTATCGAAAAGCCTCTCCGGGGCGGTCCGGCAGTTGAGACCGGATGCTGTCGGCATATCGCTCAGGAACATCGACGATCAGAACATGCGGTCCCCCCGTCTGTTCCTGGGGGAAGCAAAGGAGATCATAGAACAGGTAAGGTGTCTCTCGCCCGCCCCGATCATACTCGGCGGCGCCGGTTACAGCATTTTTCCCGAAGCGGCGCTGGAGCGCTCCGGCGCCGACATGGGCGTTTGCGGAGAGGGCGAGGAGACCTTTAGGCTGGTCCTTGAAAGGATGGAGAGGAAGGAACCCCTTGCAGGACTGCCCGGGCTTTACTTGAAGGGGAAGGGGCTTCAAGGGGCCCGGGTTTTCGTGAAAGACCTCGATCGCCTTCCCCTTCCCGGCTCCGACATCCTGAGCCTGGCTCAAGGTGAAGCCACCCTTCCCGTCCAGACCCGGCGGGGCTGCCCTTTGGGATGTATCTACTGTTCCACGGCGTCAATCGAAGGCAGAGCGGTACGCAGAAGGTCCCCGAAAAAGGTTGTGGAATGGATCGCCCGGTGGGCCGAAGAGGACGTACGCCAGCTCTACCTCGTCGATAATACCTTCAACCTGCCGCCATCTTACGCTAAAGACCTCTGTCGCGAGCTGGCTGATGCGTCTTGCGGGGTCTCATGGAGATCCATCGTATATCCCTTCGGGATGGACGAGGACCTGGCCGCCCTAATGGCCGAGGCCGGCTGCGTGGAAGCGTCGCTCGGGTTCGAAAGCGGATGCGAACGGATTCTCAAGATTTCGAAGAAGCGCTTCCGACCCCCCGACGTCGCACGTGCCCGCGCCCTTCTCGGCAGGTCCGGCATCAGGTGCATGGGGTTCCTTCTTCTCGGCGGACCGGGAGAGACGCGGGACTCCGTAAAGGAGAGCCTTGCCTTCGCAGATTCCCTTGACCTGGATGCCTTGAAAATAACGATAGGCCTTCGCATCTATCCCCAGACCCCCCTGGCCCTGCAAGCGGTAAAGGAAGGGGTCGTCGAGGCCGGGGACGATCTTCTGTTCCCGCGGTTCTACATGGCGGCAGGGCTCGAAAACTGGGTCAGGGAGACCGTATACTCATACGCCGAGGGCAGGCCGAACTGGATCGTCGATAGATAAAGCACCGCCCACTCTTAATGGCAGGGACGGCAGGAGGGTATTATATTCTTTCGGAGCCGAAGACGGACAAGGCGTTTCATGGAGGCCCGGGAGGCGGGAGGTTCACCGGAGAAGAGGCGGGATAACATAAAGGAGGTTTGCACCATGTTCAAAGTCAGGACGTTCATGTCGCCCCTCAAGATATTTCATACGATGGAGGAACTGTCATCCCTGGACGACGAGGTGAACGCCTTCGTCGCAGAGGGAGGGATGAAGAGGATAGTCTCCGCCAGCGACAGTTGCACGACTGACGACACGGGGGCGACAATCGGGATTATAAGGGTGATTGCCTACGAGACCTGAAGAAACCCTGCGACCCTACTGTTTGGGAAAGCAGATGTCCGCGCCTTCGGGCACGTCGCAATAGGGGGTCGGCTGCCCTACCTCGGTCTTTGATCCTTCCTCGCCGCCTCTCATCCTGCAGACCTTCGACATAAGGAATGCTGCCCCCATTCCCACCGCGCCACCCAGGAGAAAGGTCACGAGAGCCCTACACGTATTCGCATGCCTTTCCATGACTGCCACCTCCTCTTTCTTCCTTAATTTAAGACCGGGACGGCACCATTGCAATCAAAGACGCGAGCCTGACCTTGCCCGGTTACGAGGCAGGGTCAAGCCGACCTGCCAGTCCGAGAGAGGGTTGCTGAAAGGCAGGGTTTGTGGCCCCACCTTTCAGCATAGAGGGAAATGGGGAGGGGACATGGCCGAAGCCATGTCAAGCTGGAGCTTTTTCAGTAGACAGCTCGGCGCCGGTCGCCATGGCGCGAAGGTCATCGATCCTATTCATCCAGCCCTTCAAGTATCTACCGTACCGCTCGGGCTTCAGCTCGCTGAGACGCACGTACCGCTCAGACCGGAATCTTAGGTACGCCTCAGTATCGCCGCCCGAGGACCGGAGTATCTTCCGCGCCGCCGCCGGACTGTTCATATACGTATCGAAATGGACGATGGCGAGCCGGGGCGGCAAGGCCTCTGCGCCCGATTCCGCCCACAACTTCCTGTACGCCGCCGCTGCCTCCGCCTGCGACATATTTTTGACACTGCCCGTATAGCCCAGGCGCTCGGCCGTGGCCTGGAGTATCCCGTACCTGGACGATTCTCTTCCCCCGTCAACTCTCACGTAGGCCATACCCTCGTGACCGAGGACAAAGCGGAAGGCCTCGCTCATCGTGCCTTCCCCGGCGGTATCGACTTCCGGTGGGGTCGGGGTATATGCCGCTCCCGGCGCGGATTGCGGACCTGCCTGCAATGGGGCCTTATCGCCGGTCCGCTCGATGCACCGAGCCAGGAGGTCGAGAAACTTGCCCGCGCCGTAAGGAGCGACTATGGGCATCCTCTCCGTTACCGTCCCGTCCTCGTCGGCAAAAGGGGAGAAACCTGAGAAGGTTATCATGATTCCGTATCCGGGATTATCATCTTCGGAGGGTATGTTTGCAATGACTGTGCCAGAAATGGCAATAAGCCCTCCGGGACCCTTTCGCGGGCAGTCATGGGTGACAAAATAAAGGCCCTATAATTTCCCGGCCGGTCTTGGACCGTCCCTCATGAATAGGAAGCTTGCGGGGGATATGACGCACCAGTCAAGAAACGGACGGCTCTCAGGACTTCTGGTGGGCTGCAGAAAACCTTTGGCCGGCCGCCCGGTTTCTGGTATAATATAAACTAGTCTCTACTTTGGTATCGCCAATGCCCCACGAATGGACAAGGAGTCCCGTTATGCCGACGAAAGACCGGTTCAGCCTGTCAGCATGGATAGAGGAGTCCGTCAGGGACTTTGCAAAATCGCCGGAGAATACGCTCCGCGATAAAGATAACGAGCCTGCCTTCGAAATGCCCATCGTCGGTTTTTCGAGTGGAGTCGACCCTGTCTACGCTGACTTAAAGGGTCTTATAGGACCTTTTTTCTGGACCCCGTTGGAAATCTTCAGCCTGACCTTTCCCGACCTCTGGATAACAGCCGACCAGCTCACAGTGATCGCCTGGGTATTGCCGATGACGAGGGCGACGAAGGCGGACAACAGGAAGGAGAAGGCCTATGCGTCGGAGCGCTGGTACCGGGCAAGAAGGTTCGGGGAGGAGTTCAATACGAAGCTCCGCATTTACCTTGCAGCCAGGCTGAATGATGCGGGATACCAGGCCGTGGCGCCCCAGGCTTCTCCCTTGTGGGCAATGAAGGTCTCGGAGCGATACGGCATTTCCTCCACCTGGTCCGAGAGGCACGCGGCCTACGTGTCGGGCCTCGGCACCTTCGGTCTCTGCGACGGGCTGATCACGCCCGTGGGCAAGGCCATGCGCTGCGGGTCCGTCGTCGCGCGCCTTTCCATCCCGTCCACGCCGCGACCCTACAACGACCCTCACGCATACTGCCTTTTCTTTTCCCAGGGCGGCTGCGGCAAGTGCATAGGGCGCTGCCCGGTCGGCGCCATCACCGAGAAAGGGCATGACAAGGTGAAGTGCAAGGAATACCTTGAAAAGGTCCAGGTTACCCATGCAAGGGAGACATACGGCCTGGAGGCCTATGGGTGCGGCCTGTGCCAGACAAAGGTCCCCTGCGAGTCCCGGATACCGTCGACAAAGGCTAAAGATGAGCAGGCAGGCGAAGCGCTCCTGTCCTCTCGAAAACCGTCCAGCCCCTCAGGTGCGTCGTTTCCGGCAGCATCTTGATCGTCCCGGCCAGCCTCAAGGCTCCATTGACAGAAACCGTAAAAGACGCTAAAAAAACATTGGGAAAAAACATCGCGCGGAATTTGGGGGCCTGTCCGGGGGAAGGTCCGCCGCCATTTTTTACGAAGGGACAACGCTGATGGCGAGAGAGGTCGAACGGGTGATCACGGATTGCACGCTGTGCTACCACAGCTGCGGGACCGTAGTCACCGTGGAGGGCGGGAGGGCGGTAAAGGTCGAAGGGCTCGAATCGCACCCTCTGAACAAGGGGAAACTATGCCCCAAAGGCGAAGCAGTCCTCGACCACGTGTACAACCCGGAACGGCTGATGCATCCGCTGAAGAAGACGAGCCGCGGGTGGAAGCGGATAAGCTGGGAACGGGCGCTCGCAGAGATTGCCGGGAAGCTGATCCGCCTCAGGGACGCGTTCGGCCCGAGCGTGTTGGGGGTCTTCAGCGGTTCCATCGGCGTCGAGAATCTCGAGATGGCCGGCCTGACCCAGAGGTTCAAGGCGGCCTTCGGGTCACCGAACTTTTTCTCCGTGGAGAGCGTCTGCTACCGCATGCGCATCCGCACGCGCCAGATCACCTTCGGAAAATATCCGACGGAGGAGCTCGACTCGAACCTCTATGTCCTGTGGGGACATAATCCCGAGCAATCCGATTTCCCTCTCCAACTGGCGCTCGAGGAAAACCTGAAGAAAGGGGCAAAGCTCGTCGTCATCGACCCGAAGCGGATAGGCCTGGCCGACCGGGCAGACCTCTATTTGCGCATCCGACCGGGCACCGACGGGGCCCTTGCCCTGGCCGTCATCAACGTTATCCTGGCCGACCGGCTTTACGACCGGCCCTTCATCGAGAAATACACGACGGGCTTCGACAGGCTCGAGGACCATGTCCGGGGCTTCACTCCAGAATGGGCCGAAAAGATTACGTGGGTGGCAGCCGAAGACATCCGGCGGCTTGCGAGGCTCTATGCGACCACAAAAGGCGCGAGCATCTACCAGGGAACGTGTACTCAGGACCAGACGGCAAACGGGACGCAGAATAGCCGTGCCTTTGCCGTCCTCCAGATAATAACGGGCAATATCAATAATCCGGGCGGCTGGGTCATAAGCCCCAGACTTGCGCTGGGCAACGTGGGCTTGAGTGTCGAGGGAGAGCCTCTCGGGGCCGACAGGTACCCCCTTTTCTACGAGGTGTGGGGCAGAAAGAGCCCCTACGGAGTCGTCACGTGCGTCCCGGAAAGCATCCCGGACAAGATAAAGGCCTTCGTCGTAGTCGGCGGCAATCCTCTCCTATCGATGGCCGATTCGAACGCTTTCCGGGAGGCCTTCAAGAGGCTCGAGCTCCTCGTCGTTCACGACCTTTTCATGACGGAGACGGGCAAGCTGGCCCATTATGTGCTTCCTGCCGTCTCCCATCTGGAAAAATGGGGCGTGGCTTACAGCTACAACGTATGCCACTGCATACCCTTTCTCATGCTCAGGAAGAAGGCAATCGAGCCTATCGGCGAGGGCTGGTCGGAGTGGAAGCTCTATACCGAGCTCGCCAGGAAGCTCGGCATGGGAGACAAATTCCCCTGGAAATCCGAAGAAGAACTTGTCGCCTTCGAGCTCCAGCCCTCCGGCCTTACCTTCGATTACCTGCTAGGCGAGAAGCCCGAGGGGGATTACTACCAGAAGAAGCAGTACGGCATGAAAGAGGGGCGCTTTTCGACGCCTACGAAGAAGATCGAAATTTACAGCGAGGCACTAGGACATATAGGTTTCGATCCCCTTCCCGTCTACCTGGAACCCGACCGCAGCCCCCTGGGGTCGCCCGAGCTTCTTCAGAGGTATCCTCTTATACTTTCCACGGGCAACAGGAACCTTTACTATACCCACGGGCAGTTCAGGGGGATCGGCCGCCTCAAGGAGAAAAACCCGGAGCCCTGCGCCGAGCTCGGACCCGAAACTGCGCGCCGCTACAGCATAGGGAACGGGGACAGCATCGTCATAGAGACGAATCGCGGCGCCGTGAGGATGAAAGCCCGCGTCGACGAGCGCATAGCGGAGGGCGTGGTGCTGGTCCCCCATGGGTGGCCCGGCGAGGCAAACGCCAACCTTCTGACGGATACTATGTGTCGCGAGCCGATTATGGGCTATCCGCAAGTAAAGTCGCTTCTGTGCGCGGTGAAAAAGGCGTAAAAAGGGCTGCACGAATATCGGCGGCCGCGCAGCCTCTACAAGATTCGTATGCGGCCGTACTCCCCGTCGTACCCTGGTGCTATAAGGACCTTGCCCTGTCGCATCCTGCCTATCGCTTCCGCCAAGAGGGGCGTCGCGGCGCTTGCAATATCGCCAAGGGGCGTCTCCAGGAGTATTCTCAGCTCGCTTCCCAGGATTGAAAGGAGCTTCGAATAGGCGTCCCTAACGGCCCTGGCGGCCGCACCCGCACCCGTCACCTCCGAGAGTACCTCTGAAAGGGGGACCAGCGACCGGTACCCTTGGGCAGAGGCGGGCCTTTCGCCCGGGGCTCTGTCGGCCAGAAGCTCGACCCTGTGGGCGACGCCTATGGTAAGCCTTCTGCCGCAGGCCGGACATCGGTAGTTTAGGCCGATGGTCTCCGCCGGCGAGAACCGGACACCGCACTTCCGGTGCCCGTCATAGTGGTACTTCCCTTCTTCCGGGAAGAACTCTATAGTGCTCAGGGTGTGCCGACTCTCGATGACGGCCTCTCGCATTGCGCCGTAGGAGATGTCCGGAGCAAAAACAGTTGCCTCCCTGCCCAATTTCGCCGGCGAATGGGCGTCAGAATTAGAGATAAGGGCGATGTCGTCAAGGGCGCTGAGACGCCAGTTCATTGGAGGGTCCGAGGAAAGGCCGGTCTCGATCGCGCGGACGTGCCGCGAAAGGTCGCCAAAACACTCTTCCAGCGAGTCGAACCCGGAGGCCGCTCCGAATAAGGAGAAATGGGGTGTCCAAGCGTGGGCCGGGACGAAGAGGGCCTCCGGCGAGATGTCGAGGGTCATGCGGAGGAGGTCCGCAGCGTCGAGTTTCAGGATGGGCCTCCCGTCGGAAGCGATACTGCCTATCTTCGACAGGACAGAGGCAAGCCCGGCCGCTGATTCCATGTCCGGGAAGAAGACGAGGCAATGGACCTTTCGCGTCCTGCCGTACTTTCGGTAGACACAGCTTATCTCGGCGGAAAGAAGGAAAAAGACCTCCGACCTGCACGGTCCGGGCACGGCCTCGGTCTGGCGGTAGGCGCGCCTGAGCTGAAAGAGGCCGTTGCCGGCCGGCTCCAGCTTCCCGGCCAGCTCTGCGAACCACGCCGGGTGGGTGAAATCGCCCGTCCCCACGACCGTGATGCCCTTTAGCTGGGCCCATTTCCAGATGTTCTCCGGCGCCATGTCCGCGCTCGTGGCGATGGAATAGCGCGAGTGAATATGGAGGTCGGCTATAAAAGACATTACGGATTATAACATGTTTAGTCGGGCCCGGCTCTTTTCGCGCCTGATGTGCTCTACCGCCGCGGGTACCCAGTTTGGGCGGCGTAGGGCCGTTCATGCAGTATAGCGTCTCTGGCCGCAATTCCCGTGTCCGCCCATGCATCCCGATCCGCCGGCCCAAAAACATGTGGCGGTGCGAGGCTGGGACTGGTAGACTCTCAAGGGCTGATAAAGTTTTCTAAAGGAGGTCTAGATGGGCGAGACAGGGACGACCGTCATAAGCTGCCCCCACTGCGGCAGGGACATAGCCCTCGACCAGGCCCTTTCCCAGCGGATCAGGCAGGAACTCCAGGGGCAGATCGACGCCGAGCTTGCCGGCAGGAAGCAGGCGCTGGCGCAGGCCGAGGCGAGGCTCGGGGAAGAGAGGCTTAAGCTTGATCGGCGCGAGAAAGGCATGGAGACGGAACTTGCCAGGCGGTTGACGGAAGAGCGGGTCAAGCTTGGCGCAGAATTAAAAAAGGAGATCGAGGAAAGGAACACCCTTGATATGACAATGCTTAGGGAGCAGCTTGAGGACAAGGAGAAAAAGATAGCCCTCTTCCGCGAATCCGAGCTGAGGCTCCGAAAAGAGAAGGCGGAGCTTGAGGAGGCCAAGGAGGGTCTGCGGCTGGAAGTGGCCAGACAGATAGACGAGGAGAGGAAGAAGATCCGGGGAGAGACGGAAAAGAGGCTTGCCGAGCAGTACCGGCTGAGAGAAGCGGATAAGGACAAGGTGATCGAGGACCTGAAACGGCAGGCGGAGGACTTGAGGAGGAAGGCTGAAGCAGGCTCCCAGCAGCTTCAGGGGGAGGTGGCCGAGCTGTCCCTGGAGGAGGTGCTGGCCGCCTCTTTCCCAACGGATTCCATAGAGGAGGTGCCGAAGGGAGTTCGGGGGGCCGACGTTATCCAGAGGGTGTGCGGTCCTATGGGCCAGCCATGCGGCACGCTCATATGGGAATCGAAGAGGACCAAGGCCTGGAACGACGGATGGATCGACAAGCTCAAGGAAGACCAGAGGGAGCTAAGGGCAGAGATTGCCGTCCTTGTCTCCAGCGTCCTCCCGAGAGGCGTGAGGGGCTTCGACCGCATCGAAGGGGTTTGGGTGTGCGAGCACGTCCTCGCGTCGTGCCTTGCCCGGGCGCTGCGGTCGGGGCTCATAGAGATAGCCGCTGCGAAACTGTCCGTTACGGGCAAGAACGAGAAGATGGAAGTGCTCTACGAGTACCTTTCGGGCCCTGCCTTCAGGCAGCAGGTCCAGGCGGTCGTCGAGGCTTTCGGAACCATGCAGAAGGACTTGAACTTCGAAAAAAGGGCAATGGAGAAGATCTGGGCAAAGCGGGAAAAACAGATCGAAAGGGTTGTAAAGAACGTAAGCAGGATGTACGGCAGCATGGAGGGCATCATCGGCCAGTCCATGCCGGAGATCGACCTGTTCGAGCTGAAGGCGCTCTCCGAAGGGGAGGACGCCGAAGGATGACGGAAGGGGCTTTTAGTTCGATAGGTGGTATACCAGGTTGTCGAGGGCCGACGTGAAGAAAACGTTTCTTAACACGACGTGCGGCGGTACCCGTATCTGGGTCGGGGCGAAGTTCATGATTCCCCTCACGTCCGCTTCGACGAAGAGGTCCGCCACTTTCTGCGCCTCCGAGGGCGGCGTCGTTATGAGGCCTATCTCCACCTTCCTTGCCTGCACCACTTCTTTCAGCTTATCGATGTGCAGGATCTCTATAGGCTTTCCTATCTTTTCCGATATGTGCCCTATCACTTTCACAGGCTCCTGGTCGAAGGCGGCGACGATCTTGTAGCTTTGCTTCAAGAAGTCCTTGTACATGAGGAGGGCGCTCCCCACGTTCCCGATCCCGACGACTGCAATTCTCCACTCGCGATTGGTCCCCAGGATCTCCCTTATATGAAATTTCAGCTCCTTCACGCCGTAACCCATGCCCCTTATGCCGAATTCGCCGAAGTAGGCAAAGTCCTTCCGCACCTGGGCGGCGTTGACGTTGCAGATCATAGCGATGAGCGCGCTTGACGCAACCTTCTCCCCCTTTTGTTCCAGGTCTTCGAGGCACTTCATGTAATTCGAGAGCCTTCTTACCGTTGCCTCCGGTATTTTCGCGTATTTTGGCATCTTCTCACCAAAAGATCATTATTATAAGTACCTGAGCTAATAATATAGACGCAAGAGAAAAATTTATCAAGCTAAAAGGAAATCGGCCGGGCGCCCTTCACACCCGGCGCGCCGTCATAGACCGAGGACGTCGGTCATGTCATAGATGCCGTCGTCTTTCTGGCCTACGATCCACCTGGCCGCCTCCAGCGCGCCGTGGGCGAAATTCTCCCTTGAATAGGCGCGGTGCGTAATCTCCAGGCGCTCGCCAACCCCCGCGAAAAGCACCGTGTGCTCGCCGACTATATCGCCGGCCCGGATGCTAAGGACGCCGATCTCGTCTCTCCCTCGCTCGCCGATCATACCTTGCCTGCCCGCGACCTCGATCCACTTGCGGCCGGGGGCGGCGGCCTTCACGATATCGGAGAGCCGCGCCGCCGTACCGCTCGGCGCATCCTTCTTCCATTTATGGTGCATTTCGAGGATCTCAGCGTCGTAATCCGGGCCGAGGGCCCTGGCTGCCCTTTCAACGAGCGTGAAGAGGACGTTCACGCCGATGCTCATATTGGGAGAGACGACGGCCTTCGCCCCTGCCGTGCGCCTCATTTCGGTCACGGTAGCCGGTGATATGCCGGTAGTCCCGATGACGATCGGCCTTCGCTTCTCCGCGCTCAGGAGGAAATTCACGATCGAGGCCTCAGGATGGGTGAAATCGATGATCACGTCGCAGTCGTCGATGACGCGCGCCAGGCTGTCCTCCAGAGTAAAAGAGGCCCCGGCGACGCCGGGGACGTCGATGGTGCTGCCCACCATGGGATGGGTCGCGATCTCCAGTATATGGGTCACGACGAAGCCGGGTTCGGCGGCGGCCAGCCTGAGGATCGTGCTGCCCATGCGTCCGCAGGCGCCCGTAATGACGAGCTTTATCATCGGCCGTCCCCTTTCACCGTGGCTTCTATTCCCTTCGAAGGAGGCCCGAATTCCTGAGCACTCCCTTGAGGAAGTCGCTGCTTCCTGCGGACAGATTGCAAAGAGGCAGGCGGACCTCCTTCTCGATCATGCCCATGTGGTAGAGCGCCTCCTTGACCGGTACCGGGTTCGTCTCGATAAACATCGCCTGGAAAAAAGGCGTAAGCCCGAGGTGCAGTTCCAGGGCCTTTTTATGATCCTTCTCGTCCAGGAAAGCCTGTTCCAGCGCCTTGACTCGCCCGGGCAGTATGTTCGAGACGACGGAGATTACGCCTACGGCTCCGACGGACATCATGGGCAGGAACAGGTTGTCGTCCCCTGAGAGTATGGGGAACTTGCCGCCCGTGAGCCTCGCTATGTCGGCCGCCTGCTGCACGGAGCCGGAGGCCTCCTTGATAGCCGCAATGCCCGGTATCCGGGCAAGCCGCGCCACGAGATCGGGCTGCATGTTGACGCCCGTTCTCCCCGGTATGTTATAGAGGACAAGGGGGATGTCCACTTCCTCGGCCACCTTCTTGAAATGGAGGTACATGCCCTCCTGAGTCGGCCTGTTGTAATAGGGAGCGACGACAAGAGCCATGGCGGCCCCCAGGCTCTTCGCGATCTCCGTCAGCTCTACGGTCTCTTTCGTGCTGTTGGAGCCCGTGCCCGCGATAACCGTCACACCTTTGCCCGCCCATTTGACGGTAAGGTCGATGACCCTCTCGTGCTCATCGTAAGAGAGTGTAGAGGCCTCGCCTGTGGTGCCGCACGGGACGATGCCGTCTATCTCTTCCCTCACCTGAAAATCGATGAGTTCCTTCAGCGCCGCTTCGTCGATCGCGCCGTCCCTGAAAGGGGTGACCAGTGCCGTATACGTACCTCGGAGAGTCATAGCGGCTCCTTCATGGCTGTCAATCCAATGCCTCCGACCAGAGGGTCCCTTCGTAGATTACCCGTGCGCTGCCTTCGAGGTAAACCTCGTCGCCGACGTAGACGCGTACGGTTTCCCCGCCCCTGGTCAGGACATTCACGATCTCGCCCGTAAGCCCCTTTCTCTGCAGTATCACGCCTGCCGCGACGCACCCGGTGCCGCAGGCGTATGTCTCGCCCTCGACTCCTCGCTCGTAAGTCCTTATCCTGGCGTGCTTCCTATCGATAACCTGGACGAAGTCGACATTGGTGCCCTTCGGCGAAAATGCCTTGTGATGGCGGATCATTCTGCCCAGCTCCTCGACCGGCGCCATATCGATATGGTCCGTCAGCAACACCGCGTGGGGTACGCCGGTATCTACGCTGCTCACGAAAATTTCCTTCGTGTCGAGCCGGATCGGGTGATCGAGCTTCAGGTGAGCGGGCTTTGTGAGCTGGAGCTTGACGTTACAGTCGGGGCCCACCTCTGCCTTCACCGTGCCTGCCAGGGTGCCGAAGGCTATCCGCTCACCCGCGATCCCTTTCAGATAAGCAAATCTGGCGGCGCACCTGCCCCCGTTCCCGCACATCTCCGCTACAGAGCCGTCCGCGTTGTAGAACTGCCACGTGAAATCGAGGGTGTCTGACTTCTCGATGAGAATGAGGCCGTCGGCGCCGACCGAATGGCGCCTCCTGCAAACTTTCCTGGCAAAATCCGCCAGTTTCGGAAACATTGCGCGAACAGCGCCGTCCCTGTCGTCGATGATGATGAAATCGTTGCCGCTTGCGCTCATTTTGTAGAAATGAAGCAGACCCATCACTGCACCTCTAAGAACCCCGGAACGGTCTCACCCGCGACGAGGTCACCATACTCCTCTCTTCTTCTGATGATGAAGAACTCCTCTCCCTTGACCAGCACCTCTGCGACCCTAGGTCTCGAATTATAGTTGGAGGACATAGAGAAACCGTAGGCGCCGGCGCCCATGACCGCGACGAGGGCGCCCGGCTCCAAAGCGGCAATCCGTCTATCCTTCGCAAAGAAATCACCCGATTCGCAGATCGGTCCCACTATATCCACCTTCAGCCCTTTCTCCTTTGTCTGCCTTACGGGCACGATCTTATGGTAGGCGCCGTAGAAGGCGGGCCGCACAAGGTCGTTCATGGCCCCATCCACAACGTAGAAGGTCTTTTCCGGCGTAGCCTTTACATAGAGCAGCTTCGTCACGAAGATGCCGGCGTTTCCGACAATTACCCTGCCGGGCTCGAGGATGAGCGTAAGGTCCATGCCGTCCAGCTCCGCCTCTATGGCCTCAGCATATTCGACGGGATGGGGCGGCAGCTCGTTCTTATAGGTAATCCCCAGGCCGCCGCCGATATCCATATATCGCAGCGCCACTCCCGAGGCCGCAAGCTCGCGGACCATCTCCTTGAGCGAGCGCACGGCATCTATAAAGGGCGGTATCTCAACGATCTGGGAGCCGATGTGCGAAGAAATGCCGACAGGGACCAGGTAGTCCGTCTTCCTAATCCAGTCGTAAAGGCGACGCGCGTCGGACCACAGCAGGCCGAACTTGTTCTTCCGCAGGCCGGTAGTGATGTAGGGATGGGTCTTCGCGTCGATCTCCGGGTTGACCCTTATCGAGACAGGCACGGCCTTGCCCATTTTTTTCCCGACGGCCTCTATGGCCCGGAGCTCGCCTTCCGACTCCACGTTCATCATGACAATGCCCGACCGCACCGCGTAAGCGATCTCCTCGTCGGTCTTTCCGACACCCGAGAATACTATCTTCCCCGCCGGGATCGATGCCCCGAGCGCCGCATACAGCTCGCCGCCCGAGACGATGTCTGCGCCGCCGCCGAGCCGGGCGACGAGCCTGAGGAGGGCCATGCTCGTATTTGCCTTGCAGGAATAACACGTGATGTGAGGCACCTTTTTGAAGGCGCGGTCGAAAACGAGGAAGTGGCGCTCCAGTGTGGCGTAGCTGTAAACGTAAAAAGGTGTGCCGACCTCGGCCGCGATCCTTTCGACGGGGATGTCCTCTGCGTGGAGCAGCCCGCTCCTGTATGTGAAATCGTTCATACGTTCCCTAACCCTCAGACGAATCTAACGGAAGAATGTATTGTACCCCAATAGCCTGCTCTCCGCAACAATTCGTTGCCCCTGCCCCGTGAGGCAGCTTGTATCCTGATTGCCAAGTAAGAAGACCGGACAAAGGACCGCCTGGACGGGCAGTCGATCGGGGAGATGGGGGTATCCGGTCCCCTAATGGGAGAGGGTTGGCGGCATCGGTGAAATAGGTAGTATACTATCGGGGCAAGAGCAAAGAAGGAGGGTCCCGTGAACACAATCGATCTTGTCGTGAGGAATGGGCGAATCTATCCTTACGATACTGCATTTGTAGAAGTGAGGCCTCTTTCGAAGGCAAGGATCGAGACCACCTGGAAGGAGTTCGATGAACGGACGAACAGGCTGGCAAACGGGCTCCTTAAAAAAGGGGTGAAGAAAGGCGACAGGGTCTTCCTTTTGGGGAGGAATTCTATAAGCTGGCTGGAAGCCTATTTCTCCATAATAAAGACGGGCGCCTGGGTGAATCCTCTCAATTTTCGTTTCACCGCCGAAGACGTTGCCTATTGCGCCGCCGCAGCCCGGCCGGCATGTTTCATCTTCGACGACGAGTATGCCGGTATGGTTTCTGCTGCCCGGCTCCGCTGGCCCTCTGTAGAAACGTTCATCAACATGGGCGGCCTTGCAGTGGAGGGCGCGGAGAACAAGGAAAGCCTGATCGGGGCAAACAGTCCCCTGAACCCTGCCGCCGACTTGAAGGACGAGGACGAGTGCGGGCTCTACTTCACTTCGGGAACGACGGGCGCACCAAAGCCCATACTCCTTCTTCACAAGAACCTGTTCGGCACGGCGGTGAACGAGGTCACCAATCTGTTATTGACGAAAGAAGACGCCCTCCTCATGATACCTCCCATGTATCACGTGGCCATGGGCCATTTGCTCGGTTCCATGCTCGCAGGGGCGAAGACTGTTCTCCTGACGGAGGCGGTGACCCCGAGGGCCATCTTCGAATCGGTGGACAAAGAAAAATTGCGGGTCGTCTTCCTGCTCGTCCCATGGGTGCTGGATCTCCTTGAGGCCCTCGATAAGGGGGAATTGAGCAAGAATGATTATGACCTGAGAGGATGGCGCATCCTGCAGATGGGCGCGCAGCCCATACCTACGAGCCTTGTCAGGAGATGGAAGGAATACTTCCCCCTGATGGAGTGTCACAACACATACGGCTTGAGCGAGACCATGGGGCCCGGAACGATCCACAACCGGCTCGACGATGAGGACAAGATAGGCGCTATCGGAAAACCCGGTCTCCTGTGGGACGCCAGGATCGTCGACAACCTGGGTGAAGATGTGCCTCGGGGGGAGGTGGGCGAGATTGTCGTCAAAGGCATGGGGGTCATGAAGGAATACTACAAGAACCCCGAGTTGACGGCGCGGACTTTAGTGAACGGCTGGCTGCGCACGGGCGATCTGGGGAAAATGGATAAAGACGGGTTTATCTATCTTGTAGACAGACAAAAGGATCTCGTCATCAGCGGCGGAGAAAACGTCTACCCCGTGGAGGTGGAAGAGGTGATCCAGAAGCACCCCAAGGTGCGCGACGTAGCGGTAATCGGGACGGCCGACGAGAGGTTGGGCGAAGTGGTCACGGCAATAATCGATCCCGTCGATGATGGAACATTGACCGAGCAGGAAGTGGCACTCTTCTGCGAGCAGAACCTCCCGCGGTACAAGCGGCCGCGCCGGATCATCTTCGGGAGCGTCCCCAGGAGCGCGACGGGAAAGATAGAAAAACCGAAGCTAAGGGCGAGGTACAAATAGTCAAAAAACCTGCTAGGCCCTAACTTGCCTCATTTCAAGCCCCGCAGGCTCTGCCCCTGCTTCATTCGCGCAGGACGACGACCTGCTCGCGGGAAGGATCACTCTCATTGCCGCTCCTGTCGACGGCCGTCACGTAATACGAGACGTAACGGACCTCCGGGCCGGGTGCGGCGTCAAAGTATTGCGGCTCGACAACCGGGACCTCGTTCACCTTCTCCCGTTCTTCCCCCTTGAGCCTGTAAACATTGTACCCTGCCACGTCGGCCTCCGGGCTTGCCTGCCATGACAGAAGAACTCCCTCCCCTTTCTTCTCCGCCTTGAGGCCTGCAGGCGGCGCGGGCGGCGTCAGGTCCCTGGGGGTCGCCTTGATCTGCGCCCCCTGGCCCTCGACTTGGAGCGTCCCCTCGGTCCGCACCGCCCTTACCTCGTACCTGTAAGTCTTACCGTTCTGCAAGCCCGTGTCCGTAAAGGTGTTGCCTGCTATGGGGGACTGGTTCAAGGGGAAGAGAGGATAGGTGCCGTTATCCCACCTATAGACGTTGTACGACATCTTCTCGGCCCTCTGCCAGGACAGGATAATCTTCGAGTCCTGCTCCTCGGCCGCCACACCGGTAGGCGGAGGCGGCACTTGCGGCCATTTTATGGAGAAAACGTTGGAGCCGTCCATCTGGATGCCCTTGTTGTTGACCGGATAGACCCTGTAGCCGTAAACGAAGCCGACTTGCAGATCGTTGTCGTATGTGTAGAGCCTGCCGTTCCGTATCGTGTAGCCCTGTTTGTCCGCGAGGCGTATGTCCTTCCACAGCTCGAAGGCGCCGCCGCAAGGGCCGCAGCTTTTCATGATCCTGAAGCCGGCGAGGTCTTTCACGTCCGTTCCGTCCCTGTTCTTCCTGGGTATGGAAAAAGAGAGGAACAGGAGGCCGTCCTTTACATCGCCCCTCAGGTCGTTTATCGTCGTCGGAACGGGCAACCCTTTCGGGCGGGGGGGTCCTTTCTTGCCGCAAGCGAAAAGGGCGAGGAGCGCAAGGCTAAGAGCCGCGAAGATAAGCCGATTCTTTCTCAATCTGCCTCTCTACCTCCGCGAGGCTGGCGCCGCCGCTCGTCTTCCTGTGAGTTACCACATTTCGGGGGTCTATATAGTCGAAAACCGTTTCGTCGAAGGCCTCGGAGTAGAGCCTTAGCTCGGCCAGGTCCATCTCCCAGAGAAAGCGCCTTGCCTCTTCGCACTTTTTGACCATCGTCCCCACGATGTGATGGGCCTCTCTGAAGGGTACGCCTTTTACCGCGAGGTACTCGGTCATCTCGACGGCTGGCATGAAGCTCTCGACCACCGCTTTTTCCATGGCCTCCCTGTTGATGGAAAGGCCTTCGACGGCGAGCGTCATGATAGAAAGGGCGTCGCGGGCCGTGGAAAGACCCTGGAAGAGGGGCTCCTTGTCCTCCTGTAGGTCGCGGTTGTACGTGGAGGGGAGGCCCTTCAACAGGCAAAAGAGGGTGAAAAGCGCGCCCATAGCTCTTGAGGCCTTCCCCCTGACGAGCTCCAGGCTGTCCGGGTTTTTCTTGTGGGGCATGAGGCTGCTTCCCGTACAGAGGCTGTCCGGGAGGGAAAGGAAAGAGAATTCTTCGGTGGAAAACAGGATGAGGTCCTCCGAAAGCCTGCTAAGATGGAGCATGATCATGGCTGCGCAGTAAAGGGCGTCGAAGACGAAATCGCGGTCCGAGGCTGCGTCCATGCTGTTATCAGAGATTGCGGAGAAGCCGAGCTGGCCTCTCAAGAACTCGCGGTCGACGGGCAGGGTCGAGCCGGCCAGGGCCCCGCTGCCGAGGGGCATCACATCGGCCCCCATGCGTGCCTCGGCGACCCTCTGTCTGTCTCTTTTCAGGGCATAGTAAAAGGACATGAGGAAGTGGGCGAAGGGGACTACCTGCGCCCTCCTCGTATGGGTATACCCCGGCATGATAGCCGTCTTTTCGGCTTCAGCCTTCTTCACTATGGCCCACATGAGGCTTTTCAGCCCCTCGTCGAGCCCTGTGAGCTCGTCCTTCACGCACATCCTCGTGTCGAGGGAAACCTGCTCGTTCCTGCTCCTGCCCGTATGGAGCTTCTTGCCCAGATCGCCCACCTTTTCGATCAGCCTCTGCTCAACGTGCATGTGGATGTCTTCCAGCTCGTCCCGGAGGGGGAGCTTGCCTTCGGCGATCTCCGATTCTATTTCCCGCAAGCCCGTGACGATGCGGGATATTTCCTCTTCGGTCAGTATGCCGGCCCGCCCGAGCATTCTTGCATAGGCGACGCTGCCCTCTATATCGTAGCGGAAGAGGCGCCAATCGACCCCGATGGACGAGCTGAAGCGCTCCATGAGAGCGTCCGTCGGCCGGCTGAACCTTCCCTCCCAAGGCTTCACAGGCGCTCACCGAATATGGCTGTCCCGACTCGCACCATGGTCGCCCCTTCCTCGACGGCTACCTCGAAATCGGCGGACATCCCCATGGACAGCTCCGTCATCTTCATGCCGAATTCCTTGTTGACCCTGGAAAGCAGCTCCCGCAGCGCGGCAAAATAGGGGCGCGATTTTTCCGGGTCCTCGTCGAAGGGAGGCATGGTCATGAGCCCGATGGGCCTCACATGCCTCAGAGTCGCGGCCTCCTTCAGAAGCCCTCTCAGCGACTCCTCCGTGGCGCCGTGTTTCGTCGCCTCACCGGAAAGGTTGACCTCGAAGAGAAGGTCGAGCGGCTTTCCGAGCCGCTCCAGTTCCGAAAGGAGCGCTATCCTGTCGATTGAGTGGATGTAGCTGAAAAGGCGGGCGGCGTGTTTTGCCTTGTTTGTCTGAAGGTGGCCGATCATGTGCCACGTGGGCCCCGGACCGAGGGCCTCTACCTTCCCTTTAGCTTCCTGCACGTAATTCTCCCCGAAATCGACAAGCCCCAGCGCGGACGCCTCGGCCACCTTTTCGACGGCGACCTTCTTCGTTACAGCTATGAGCCTTACCTCTTCCGGCCGGCGCCCTGCCCTCAGGCAGGCGCGAAGTATCCGGTCGCGCGTGGCGGCTATGGACTCCGCTATATTGCTCACGAAAGGATGCCCAGGGAGAGAAGGGCTTCTGTTATCTCGCAGATGGGCAGACCGACCACGTTCGTATAAGAGCCCTTTATCTCCTTCACCATGTAGCCGCCCTTTCCCTGCACTGCGTATGAGCCGGCCTTGTCGAAGGGCTCCGATGTCTCCACGTACTTAGCTATCTCTTCATCCGTCAGATCCTTGATGAAGACCTTCGTCTCGGCCACGTCCTGATAAACGATCCGTTTGGACACGTTGAGGATGCAGTAGCCTGTGAAGACCTTGTGCCAGTTTGCTCGGAGCCTCTTGAGCATCGCAAAGGCGTCTTCTTCCGTCTTCGGCTTGCCCAGCACCCTCCCTTTGTGGACCACGACGGTGTCCGCCCCGATGATCCATTTCTCGGGAAAGAGACTCCCCACCTTCTGCGCCTTCTCGTAAGAGATCCTGAGGACATAATCCTTAGGCGACTCGTACGGCCTCCTGCGCTCGATGATGGCCGGGGGCATGATGGCAAAGGATATGCCCAGGCTTCTAAGGATGTCGATCCTTCTCGTCGATTCGCTCGCGAGCACTATCGCGTTCTCATCGCTTATGTGGAACATATGCTACAAAATAATATGAATTGACGGCTAATTCAAGTCAAATCTCCGGGGCGGTGCGGCCGGGCCCTTTCCGCGCCCAATGTGCCCGACCGCGCACACCGCGCCCTTTGTGCCTCCATTGCGGCTCATGGAATGAACACAAAAGCCCTAATAAGATCGGGAAAAGGACCTGGAACGCCGTCGGCGCCGCACGATTAATGCAGCCAGACAAAAAAGAAGCAGCGAAACCGGCGCGAGAGGATATTTTATGCTGTAGACCAGGGGTTTGATAAGATACCGGGTGAGACTTCGAAGATAGGGCCTCGGTCCGATGTAGGTTGCAATTGAAGGGGAAACTCGATAATAGAAAACGACGAATCTTCTCCCCAACCGGCTCTTCATAAGATGTTCGTCCCTGAAGCGCTCGAGGGCCTGAACATCGGGGGACGTGTGATCGCCATACGCCGCAGTCGCGATGAAACAGGCGCTTTTCGTGACTTGGCTCCCCGTATTGACGGTGGGGGAAGCGGTACCCGAGGGGGCCGGAGAAGAAGATGACGAACATGACAACTGAAGGGGCGGCGACGGATCTGTGACAGGCGGAATCACGCTCTTGACGTATGCGATAGCCGATGTTCCGAAATCGCTGTTCACGGATACTTCGCTATAGGCTATCCGGAAGAACCCGCATTCGCCCCATGCAGTGCCCCAACTGTTCTTTCCGATGAAATAGCCCCCACTGTCGTCGTATCCTACGATATTGATTCCGTGCCATCCCACAAGATTGCCTGATACGTGACTGTATATGCCCGATTTGTAACTGAAGAAGTCATCGTAGACGAGCATTGCAGCCGCTACGACGCCGAAGGCGGCAACGCCGTTCTTCAGGTCGTCGACCGTGTTGTTGATTCTCGAATACCCGGTGATCTTGTAAGCCCTGTTGCCCCAATCGGAGCAGGCCGAGCTGCAAGAACCGTCTGCACTTATAAAAGGATCGCACGCCTCGGGGGGTACCCCGGTATCGCGTACGAAAATTGCCGCGCCCTCGATCGTTGTCCCCGTAGAGCAACCGTACCCGCTGCATGAGATCATAAACTGCTCGGAAAGATCGAGGTCCACGTCGGGTTCCTGGAGGTCTATGAGAACCTTTGACTCAAGGCTGGCAACAGCCGAAAAAGCCCAGCACGCCCCGCATGTTTTCTGGTCCTTGATGCTGGTGACGTAACTGTGCCCGTCATAGTTCCTCCAGTCCAGGGCAGCGGGCAGGACGGCATCGGGCGAAGCATATACAGCGGCCGATGCGGGAGAACCCGAATGCACGACTGTCGCGAGAAGGCCTTTTCTTTGCTCCCTGGTCAGGTCCGTCAGCGGCGTCCGGCCTGCCGTCCAATTCGCCCCGCTCGCACTTATAGCGGCATTTATGTCCGTGAGCTCATCGGCCTTCGATTCGGCAATCGTAACGAATATTAGCAGCGCCGTCAGCAGGTGTAAAAGTTTCTTGGGCATGCAGTATCACCGTTTTGGCGCCGCGAGGTAATATCGGCTTCACAGCAGAGGGTTTGTTTCGGCGGTATCACTTTGCGCCTTTAGATCTCTTGTCGATATTTTCAATGCCTTCCATGCCTATTTTAAAACCCCCTCAGCCCAGGGCAGGAGGCGGTTCAACTGTTTGCCGTCACCGGTCCAGACCGTGCTGAGGCCGAAGACGCTCTTGCCGTCACCGGTCCAGACTGCGCTGATCTCTAGAACATTCGTACCGTCCGCCAACCAGACGGGGCTGAGACCAAAGATGCTCTTGCCGTCGCCGGTCCAGACGGGGCTCAAGGGCCCCAAATACCTGCCGTCGGCTTTCCAGACCGCGTAATCGATAGCTGCGGGATACGGCCCGTAAAGCCCACGGTATGCTACATAATTCCCCACATAGTTATAGCCATAGAAAGGTTGATAGTACGGATAGACCAGAGCCGTAGGGTGTAGCACATAGGGAAAACGGACAGACCCGAAATAGATTACGTCGTAAGAGCCCGCGGGAGCGACCAGTGCAAATATAAGGAGAGCAGAGCCGACCATACGGAGAAGCTTCATTAGAAACCTCCTTTTTAGGGACCCGTACAAGGACTCGACAGCCTACCTCGTCTCTGACTGCTTCTGGGACAGAGCCTGGGCGGCCACCATCTTCTGGTATACCTCGTCGGACCATATGGTGATGCGCCCTTTCGGCCGGTCGTACCTCATAAGGATGATTGCGTATTTGGCCTTCCAGCTGCACTTTTCCGTATCTCCGTTTTTTTCTACGAAGGGGGGACCGAACAACTTGGTAAAATGGTCCTTGAAAGCCAGGTATCTAGGCAAGTCCTTGATATCGATCAAGGTGTTGCAGAACATTCCATTCCAGAACCCGAAAAGCACTTTGTCGACCGGGATTTTTTCCACATGGGTGAGAGGTTTCTCCAGCACATATTGGGCGATGCCCCCAAGCATTGCGACGTCGCCGACATGCTTAAGTCCGTTTAGGAATCTCACGTCCGTTCCCCACGAGATACCGGCTATCCCCCTTAGCGGGACATCCCTCTGAGGCTCTGCGAGACCCGCCGCCTTTGCGTTCAATTCAGGGTCTCTTAACATTGGCTGGTATGCCCTGGGACCGAAGCCCCATTGTCCTACCTGGGCATAAGAGAGAGACGGGACGAGTATGAGACATATGACGGTCAGAATAAGCGTGCTTGAGACTGCGCGTTCAGGCATCATGCTTCCCCTCCCCCGCCGGTTTAGCGGGAAGGCGCACCGGCCGAAAGCGAAGGCGCGCCCCCTGTCGATTCTCCCGTCATTTTCCGATCACCTCGACCACATAGAAACAGACGAACGGCTTCGCGTAGCCGTCGCCAAGGGCAGTTGCATAAGCAAAGTTGACGGGCAGGCCCACGGCCATGTTCCCGAATCTTTCGAGCCATGTACCGCTTGCTCCGATCCCTAAGCTCTTGCCCTTTGTCTTGCTCGCCACGGTGAAGCCCTCGATCTTGATTATCATGCCGTTTGCGCCGAGATCTCTGGCCTTGGCGAGGGCCGCCATTTCACAATCGAGGATGCTTACACCTTCAACGTCGCCGTGCGCCGAACCCGCGAAGAGATACCTGATTTTCTTTTCTACCGTACCGTCACCGTTTGCTTTAGGTGCTGCGGCCTTCATTGCCTCGTCTTTTGTCACAAAGACCCTGATGTTGCTGTAGCTCCCCTGTGCCTTATCGAAAGCCTTACCGTCCACGGCCACATGCTTGTCGAAGGCGCCAACCTGACTGTAATCCCACTCGAGGGACATATCGAAAAGGGAGGGGCAGGTATTCCAAGCGCGGTTGACGTCGTAGTGGCGCATGAAGGGCAGCTCGGCGGGAGGGTTCATGGCAAACCCCGGATAGATCGTCGGCTGGTCGGGAAAGTTCAAAGTGACCGCGGGGCTGTCATTCTGCAGGACCACGGGCGGGCTGTTGTTCGCTATATTGACTGTTGGGCTATTGCTCATGTTCGTCGTGCTGGTCGTGGCGCCAGCGCCTGCGGCGTTAACTATGGGGGCTCCGGTCGTTATGTTCACCGAGGGGCTGCTGGAATAGTTGCTGTAGACGCTGAGCTGAGACTGGCTCTGGCTTTGCTGGTTCTGTTGGGACTGGGCAGCGACGGCCGCGTTGCTGGTGGCGAAAGCGCCCGTGCTGCCCAACTGGGTTGATGTGCCGGAACCTGACTGGGTATTCAGGCTGGCGTCCTGAGCTAGTGCCGGACCGACAAGCCCGAGGAGCAGAACCGCTATAATAGAGAGAGATTTCATTAGGCACCCACCTCCTCGGTACATTTCGCTTCTCCTTTTTTGAGGTAAGCCCGGAGGGGGCAAGATTTTCACCCCCTCGGCGCTTTACCGGTTGAGCGGCCTAGTTATTCGCGTAGCACCCAAGGCCGGCGCAAGTGTTGCTATTTTGATACGCCGCTCCGCCGCCATCCTGGCTCTGATAGTCAAAGCTAGCTTTGACACTGAGGTCGAAGTTGTCGATATCGATGTTCTTGAAGCTGAGGTCGTTGTAGGTAGTATTGTGATCGTACCCGTACCCCGCAACGTAACCGGCGACAAGCCAGGCAGGATCGTTGCTGAAGGAACCGGCCCCGCCTATCACGGCGCCCTTGATGCCGAAGCCGCTCTTGTCGACCGAGCCGTCAGCCGTAAAGATGTCCATGTTGAAGGAGTTCTTGTCCATCTTTAGACTGAAGTCCCCGTTCCCCTGGGCATTCGCAGCCCAGACGGTCTGGCCCTGGCTGCCGGAAGCGCCTGCACCACCCGCACCGAGAACGTTGATCGCCGGATTCCAACCAAGGCTGCCGGAAACGCCGAACGCCGGGGTTGCCGAAGAGACCTGGCTCCCCGTCTGGCCCATGCTCAGGCCCTGCTGCTGGAGCTTCCCAAAAGTTACAGTGTCGCCTGCGGAGAATGAGCACGTATTCGTATTATCTACGCCGAAATTTTTCGAGCCGCCGATGTTCAGGCTCGAAACCGTGAAGCTGTTGTCATTGGTATGAGTCGCCGTGAACGTGTTGCTGAACGTATTGCCTTGGAAATTGTATGAGCTGTATCCCTGAGACTGGGTGCCGTTCCAGCTGGCCGTCGCTGCGGGTGGAGTATAATAGTCGCCCGCGATGGCCGTTCCTGCGCAGATGAACAATACCGCTATTGACATTGCCATAATCTTTTTCATGGTCCTTACCTCCAGTTGGAATGTTCCTCCCACAGCCTCTGAGAGGCCTTTCTCTTTGCCGCCCTGCAGTCAAGGAGCGACTTCACCGTTTTGTGCGCACCTCTCCCGGCAAGGCGTCACTACCTTCATCTCAAATCTTTATGAATGCCACGGTGTTTTGAGCCGGCCGGCTCAGATGCTGCTATGCTTTTCCAACCCGCAGAGCAACCTACAAAGCGGATGCCATTCCGTATCTACTTGATTTTGCTGTCCTTTGTGCTCTTACGCTTTGCAGCAAATGTAAAGGAAGCTTACAATGAGGCAGTCTTACGGAGATTCAAAACGCATCGGAGATATGGCGAATCAAGGTTACGGAAGAAAAAACAACACTCCGGTCAGGCTGTAAATAAAGCCGACACAATAAGAATAGTCCATTCGATGCCGTATTCTGGGTATAATCCAATCTTGTTGACGGAAAGAAAGAAGGCGTGTCCTACCGCGACTTCTTTCCCGCGGGCGGGCGACGAAGTCAGGCGCGAAAGGGCCGGCCCCCCCCTGTAATAGCGTGCAGGTCGGGCCGTTTTGTTTTATACTAGGGTGTGGGCATGCTGAACGTGATCACGACCGTGGACAGCAGAGAGACCCTCGAGAAGATAGGCCGTCTCCTCCTTGAGAAGAGGCTAGTGGCCTGCCTACAGATCGTCGGGCCTATAACGAGCATTTACCGCTGGAAGGGGCGGGTCGAGCAGGCGGAGGAGTGGCTGGGGATAATGAAGACGAGACTCGAGTTGTACCCGGACGTGGAGCGGGAGATAAGGGCGCTCCACCCTTACGAGGTACCTCAGATAGAGGCGGTTGAGGCGGCCGGCGTGTTTGCCCCTTACGAGGCCTGGCTGGCGGAGGAGACGTCCTGAGACGGGAAAAGAACGGGAGGGAGGGACGATAAGGCGATGAAAGCAGTCGAGGTGAAAAACAGGATTTACTGGGTCGGGGCCATAGACTGGGCCGTCAGAGATTTTCACGGGTACGAGACGCCTCGCGGCACGACCTACAACAACTATCTGGTCCTCGACGACGAGCCCGCCCTAGTAGATACGGTGAAATACGATTTCGCGGACCTTATGATAAAGAACCTCAGGGGCATCATAGATCCCGCCTCCATAAGGCATATCATCGTCAACCACATCGAGAACGACCACGCCACGAGCCTGGACCGGGTGTTGCAGCTCGCGCCTGCGGCAACCCTATACATGACGGAAAGGGCGAAAAAGGGCATCGGAAGGTTCTTCGACGTGACCGGCTGGAACATCAAGACGGTCAAGACGGGCGACAGGTTGAAGATCGGAAAAAAGACGTTCCTCTTCCTCGAGACGCCGATGCTCCACTGGCCCGATTCGATGTTTTCCTACATGGAGGAGGACAGGGTCCTGTTCAGTCAGGACGCTTTCGGGCAGCACATCGCCTCTTCGGCCCGGTTCGACGACGACTACATAGCCTGCGAGTCCATCGCGGAGTTGAACGACGCGGTCCTCGACTACTATGCGAACATATTGATGCCCTTCGGTCCCCTTATCGAAAAGAAGATCGGAGAGGTCCAGGCCCTGGGGCTCGATATAGATGTAATTGCCCCCGACCACGGTGTGATCTGGCGCCAGGACCCGGGGCGGATAGTGCGCCTGTATCTCGATATGGCAGGAGGAAAAGCAACCTGCAGCGTTACCGTCGTATACGACACTATGTGGCACAGTACCGAGCAGATGGCCCAGTTCATCGCCAGGGGCGTCGAGGACAGCGGCCTCGAATGCAGGGTCGTGAAACTCAGGGCCACGCCGGTAAGCGTGGCCATAAAGGAATTCTGGAAAGCGAGGGGCACGCTCATCGGCTGCCCGACGCTCAACAATATCCCCTTTCCCACCATTGCCCAGTTCCTGACCTACCTCCGGGGACTTAGGCCGAAAAACAGGCTGGTCGGGGCCTTCGGCAGCTTCGGATGGGGAGGGGGCGCAGTCAAGGAGGTATACGCAGCCGTCAGGCAGATGGACCTTCCGGCCTATGAGCCGGGAGTCGAGGTACTCTACAGGCCGGGCCCGGAAGACGAACAGCGGTGTTACGATTTCGGCTACGGTTTTGCTTCGAAGGTAAAGGAATACGATCGCCAATTCTAAAGGAGCCGACAAAGCGACTTGTGTCTCAGGCACGGCCGCCTTGCAGCCGCCTCCCGGTCAGCTCGTGAGGTAGCGGTGGAGAGCCTTTCTGCTCTGTTCATCGTTCTCCGCGAATGACGCTCCCAGGTACGACCGTTCGTCGGTCCGGAAGTGGCGCGGCACGCACCGTAAGAGGAGAGGACGGTCGCTGCTCGGCAGTGTGAAGACCACGAACATCCTCAAGCCTTCCCCCACGGGGCAGCAAAATTCCTTGACCGCCGAGACGCTCAGCCCTCCCAGAGAGATATCGCGGACCGTGCCGGCGTAAACTGTGCCGTCCGGGGCGCTGACTAGAGCACGTACGGAGATTCCTCGCCGGGGGTGGCGCCGCTTCTCTTGACAGGCCGGCCTTTCTCCCCTTTGCCCCACGTGCAAGTGAAGGATGTTCTCGATGGTCGCCGAAAGAGACCTCCTTTCAGCCCGCGAGATCTCTTCTAAAGCGGCTCTGAGGTTCCTGCTTATTCGAAAGCATACGATCGTGTCTTTCATGGGCGATTGCCTTCCATTTCGGGAGGCCGGCTGTCCGGTAAAAGGTTTGGCGTAAACGGTAAGACCATGTCTGTATACAAGAAGATACGTTGTAATACCATATATGTCAAGACCTTTTTTTCGACCCCTCCGGGACCCACGATATTCCAAGATATTCGTTGACTTTCAGGGCGCGGTCGGCTATACTTATGGTTTCAAATTTTGCACGGTAGACCAGGAGACGCATTATGTATGCCATTATAGAGAGCGGCGGGAAGCAGTACCGGATAGCGGAAGGGCAGAAGGTAAAGATCGAGAAGGTTCCGGGAAAAGCCGACGAGCAGGTGTCCCTCGGCACGGTACTGGCCGTCGATGACGGGGAGCGGATGCTGGTAGGCAAGCCCTATTTGGAGGGGGCTTCGGTAAAGGGTAAGATAGTAAGCCAGGGCAAGGCGAGGAAGGTCACGGTGTTCAAATACAAGAGAAGGAAAGACACTAAAAAGAAGAAGGGCCACCGCCAGGAGTATACGGAGCTCATCATAGAGAAGATAGAGCTGGAGGCAACACATGGCGCATAAAAAGGCCGGAGGAAGCTCTAGGAACGGCAGGGACTCAAGCGGCCAGAGACTGGGAGTGAAGGTCTTCGGGGGCGAGCTGGCAAAGGCCGGGAGCATCATAGTCAGACAGCACGGGACTAAGATACACCCGGGGACCAATGTCGGCATAGGCAGGGACAATACGCTTTTCGCCCTTGTCCAGGGGCTCGTGAAGTTCGAGACAGCGCGGGATAAGAAAAAGGTGAGTGTCTATCCGGTGGGATGAAATTCGTCGACGAAGCTTCTCTTCACGTAAAGGCGGGGGATGGCGGTCGAGGATGGGTCAGCTTTAGAAGGGAAAAATTTGTGCCGAGAGGCGGTCCCGACGGGGGCGACGGCGGGAAGGGGGGCGATGTCCTCATGGTCGGCAGGGGCCGTCTTATCAGTCTTCTCGATTTCAGGTACAAGCGGAATTACAAGGCAGAGAGCGGAAGGTCCGGCGGTGCAAATAACAGGACCGGAAGGGACGGGCCGGACATCTCTATAGAAGTCCCCCTCGGAACGGAGGTGCGCGACGAAAAGGGGCTTCTCCTCGCCGATATCGTCGAAGAGGGGCAGACCTATGTTGTTGCAAGAGGCGGCCGTGGCGGCAGGGGAAATGCCCGTTTCGCGAGCCCTACCAATCGCGTGCCCACCGAGTTTGACGAGGGCGGCAAAGGGGAAGAGCGCAACCTCAGCCTGGAGCTGAAGCTCCTTGCATCCATAGGCATCATCGGGCTGCCCAATGCAGGCAAATCTACGCTTCTTAGCCGCCTCACGGGTGCGACGCCCCGGGTAGGCGACTACCCTTTCACGACCCTGACGCCTGCCCTCGGCGTCTTCGCCGAAGACGATTGCCGTCTCGTACTGGCCGATATCCCCGGCATTATAGAGGGGGCGTCCAGAGGGAAGGGTCTGGGGCTCACTTTCCTTCGCCACATCGAGAGGACGCGGATGCTTCTCTGGGTGATCGATGTCTCATCGCCCGACGTCATGGGCGACTACACTACCCTGCTGAAGGAGCTCGCCTCTTACGGCGAGGGGGTCACGCGCAAAGGACGCCTTATAGTCCTCAACAAGGTGGACCTCGTCAGCCGCGAGACCCTTGCCGAGAGGGAGGTTCTTTTGCAAAGGGCCGGGGAAAAGGTCTTCTCGATAAGCGCTCTTTCCGGCTTCGGCATTGACAGGCTCAGGGACCGGATAGGAGGGATCGGCGGCCGTGGGTGATATTCGCAGGATGGTGCTCAAGATCGGCACGTCGGTATTGCTGGACGAGCAGAAGAGGATAAGCAGGTCCAGGATAAGGGATTTCGCCCGCCAGATAAAGGCGGTGCGGGACCGCTCCGTGGACGTGATCGTCGTGTCCAGCGGAGCTATCGCGTGCGGCATGGAGGCTATGGGCCTCAGGAGGAAGCCCAGAGAAATAGCCAGGAAGCAGGCACTGGCATCGGTGGGTCAGGTGGTGCTCATGGCCATGTACATGGACGCCTTCGCGGAGGCAGGCTTGCAGGCGAGCCAAATACTCCTGACCCATGAGGACACGAAGTCGCACGCAAGGTGCATAAACCTCCTTAATACTATAGACGCCCTCCTGGGTATGGGCATAGTGCCGGTCATCAATGAGAACGATACCCTTTCCTTCAAGGAAATCATGTTCGGCGACAACGACAATCTCTCTGCGGTCATAGCCCAGATCACGAGCGCCGACTTCCTCCTGCTCCTGTCGGACGTCGAGGGCCTCTGCGAAAAAGACCCGAAGCGCTATCCCGGCGCGCCCATCATAAGGACCGTCAGGCGCATCGACGCAAGAGTCGAGGCCTGGGCCCAGGGGACTAAGAGCGAAAAGAGCGTCGGCGGAATGATGAGCAAGCTGGAGGCGGCGAAGAAAGCGGGCAATTACGGCATACCGACTAGGCTCGTATCGGGCGAAGTCAAGGACGTGGTAATGAAAGCGGTGTCCGGCGACAAGATAGGCACGCTTTTTACAGCTCGAAAGTGCATGACGAGGAAAAAATGCTGGATCGCCTTCGCCTTCAGACCGAAGGGAAAGATAGGCATAGACCCGGGCGCGGAAAAGGCGCTCCTGGAGCGAGGCAAGAGCCTGCTCCCTTCCGGCATCGTCCTCGTGGAGGGAGCATTCTCGAGAGGAGAATGCGTCGAGGTGACCGGCGGAGAGGGGCGCGTCATAGCAAGGGGCATAGTCAACTATTCCTCTCCGGATATCGACAGGATAAAGGGGTCGAAAAGTATTGAGATAGAAAGGAAGCTCGGCTATAAATATACAGAAGAGGTGATCCACAGGGACAATATGGTGGTCTTATGAAGGCTGAGGAAATGGCCAGGGCGGCCCATGATGCTGCAAGCTTTGCGGCCCGTCTCACGACCGAAAAGAAGAACCTGGTCCTCGCCGCCCTGGGGGAGATGCTCCTTGCCCGGCGGGATTTCATATCGGCAGAGAACCGAAGGGATATCGAGAAGGCCGAAGAAGAGCGTCTGCCCGCAAGCCTCATAGAAAGGCTCAAGGTGGACGGCAAGGTCATCGACGAGATGGCTGCGGGCCTCGCGGACGTGGCCTGCCTGCCCGACCCGGTGGGCGAGATCGTGCGGACTTGGAGGCGGCCCAGCGGCCTTCTCGTAGGGAGGATGCGCATTCCCATAGGGGCGATCGTCATCGTCTACGAATCGAGGCCGAACGTAACGGTCGATGCCTTCGCTCTCTGCCTGAAGAGCGGGAACGCGGTGATCCTGAAAGGCGGAAGGGAGGCCTTCCATTCCAACCGGGCCCTGTTCAGCCTCATAAGGGACGCCCTTGCCGAATGCGGCGTCCCTCTCGCCGTGGCTCAGCTCGTCGATACGGCGGAAAGGGAGTATCTTTATGAACTCCTGGAACTGAATGATTATATTGACCTTGTTATCCCCAGGGGGGGAGAGGGGCTGATACGGAGCGTGGCAGAGCGTTCGAGGATTCCGGTTCTCAAGCATTACAAGGGCGTATGCGCCGTTTTCGTCGACGAATGGGCGGACGAGGAGATGGCCCGTAGGGTCTGCCTGAACGCCAAGATCCAAAAACCGGCCACTTGCAACGCAATGGAGACCCTCCTGGTCCATGAGGCCATAGCGCCCCGCTTCCTGCCGGCCATGGTCGGAGCTTTCCGGGACGCGGGCGTCGCCGTGAGGGGCTGCGCCAGGACAAGGGAGATAGTGCCCGGCATCGCAGAGGCAGTCGAGCAGGACTGGAGCGAGGAGTATCTGGACCTGGTCCTGGCGGTAAAGGTAGTCCGGGATATGGACGAGGCGATAGATCATATACGGACATACGGCTCCCGGCACACGGACGCAATCATCACGAGCGACTATGACAATGCGTGGAGGTTCTTGCGGGAGGTCAATTCTTCCCTGGTCCTTGTAAACGCGTCCACCCGGCTGAACGACGGGTTCCAGCTCGGTCTCGGAGCCGAGATGGGCATAAGCACGACGAGACTCCATGCCTTCGGTCCCATGGGGCTCGAAGAGCTGACCGTCACGAAGTTTATCGCCTTCGGCGAGGGACAAGAGAGGACTTGATGGCTATCGGTGTTTTCGGGGGGACCTTCGACCCGGTGCATGTGGGTCATTTGAGGATAGCCGAAGAGGTGCGCGAGGCCTTTTCTCTCGAAAGGATCTATTTTGTCCCCGCCAGCGTCCAGCCGCTGAAAGCTACGGTGGTGGCCGCCGGGGCAGACGAAAGGGTCCGCATGCTCAAGATGGCCATAGCGGGCAACGGCTTCTTCAGGATCTCCTCGACCGAGATCAGGAGGAGGGGTCTATCCTATTCGATCGATACGGTCAGGCACTTCAGCCGCAGGTTCGGGCAGATCTTTTTTCTAGTGGGGACGGACGCCTTTCTCGACATCGGGCTGTGGAAAGACTGGTCGGACCTTTTTTCGTCAGCGGATTTTGTGGTGATGGTGAGGCCCGGCAACGAGTTTTCGGGCTTCCCCCGAGGCCTGGCAAGGCAGATTCGCAAGATCGATGAGGCGACCTTCGAGCACGGGTCTGGAAGGCGGATTTATTTTCGCCGCATCACGCAGCTCGATATCTCTTCTACCCGTATAAGAGAGCTGGCAAGTGCGGGAAAATCGATAAAGTATTTGGTCCCCGGGGCCGTTGAGCGGTATATTATGAGCAGGGGATTATACAGGAGCTAGTGGAAGCGCGTGACAAGGCCGGCGAGACCGGTCGGCTGGCAGTTGAAAAGAAGGCAAGGGATGTGGTGGTGCTCGACCTCTGCGGCATGACCGACATCGCCGACTTTTTCGTTCTGGCCAGCGGCGCGAGCGAGCGCCACGTGAGAACGATAGCGGGCGCTGTGGAGCACGACATGAAGGAAAAGGGCATGGCGCCATCCTCCATGGAAGGCTATGAAGAGGGGCGGTGGGTCATAATAGACTACGGAGATGTGATTGTCCACGTATTCCTCGAAGCCTTGAGGGAGCTGTACGATCTGGAGAGCCTCTGGATCGAGGCAAAGAGATACGGGATAGAATAGGGGACGGATTTGAGGCACATGGGCGAAGCCGGGATACGGAAAACGCCGATAGAAAGAAAAAACTGGGATAGACCGGAAGCAGAATTTAATGCGTAGGGGTGGTCCGATGAACAAGGAAAAGCTCGAATACTTCAGGAGAAAATTGTTGAAGCAGCGGGAGGCGATCCTGAATAAAGCGAAGAAGTTGAAGGAGTATTCCTATACGCTCGGCACCGACGGCATCCAGGACATGGCCGATGCGGCAAGCAACGCTTACAACGCCGACATACTCATGAGTCTGAGCGACAATGAGAGGAATATGGTAAAAGAGATCGATTCGGCTCTGGATAAGATCGCGAACAATACCTACGGGATATGCGAGGAGTGCGACGAACCGATAAACGAGAAGCGGCTCGAGGCAAATCCCGTGGCCCGCTACTGTATTACGTGCAAGAGGATGATCGAAGAAAAGGGGATCAGCCCATGAAATACAAGATCTCTCTGCTTTTCTTTCTCCTGTTTTTTATCTCTTACGTCGTCCTCTCCTTCCTAAACCCGGAGAAGGTGAGACTCGATGTCGGCTTCGGGAAGTCGCTCGATACGACGGTGACGAACTACATCGCCGCCTCTTTCGTGCTCGGTGTGATCGTCTCCATCTTTGCGAGCTTCTTCGGCGACGCGAGAAGGGGTATTATGAAATGGCGCAGGGAAAGAAAAGAAAGGGAAAGGAATGAGGCCAAGGAGCTACTCGAGAAAGCCAAGCTTCTCGAGATGAAAGGGGAGCCGGAGAAGGCGGCCGAGTGCTTCAACCGCGTGCTGCAGTCTGCCCCCGATCTCGAAGAGGCCTACCTTGCCTTTTCCGACATGTACTCCGCAAGGGGAGAGCACGCCAGGGCCGGCGAAATCCTCGACCGAGGCGAGACCCGGCTTGGGAAGAGCGAGCAGATACTGCTGAAAAAGGCGCAGGTCCACCGGGCGCAAGAGGACCTGGACGGGGTGGAGCACGACCTGAAGGAGGCATTAAAGATAAAGGAATCGAACCTGGAAGCGATGGCGGCCTTGCGGGACCTCTATGTCTGCCGGAAGGCATGGACCGAGGCGCTGGATGTGGAAGAGAAGGTGAGGAAGCAGATAAAAACCGACGACGAGGACCGCCGGCTCGCCGGCTTGCGCTACGAGAGCGCCAAGGAGCGCTTTGAAAAAGACGACCCCCGGCTCTATGAGCAGATCCTCAAGGACTTAAGGGAGATAATCGGCGACCATAAGCGTTTCATCCCTGCCTACATACTGTCCGCCGAGGTCTACAAGAAGATGGACAAGTTGAACGACGCGGGCAGGGTTTACGGCCGGGGCTTTGCCAAGACGGGCCACGTCATTTTCTTGAGGCAGCTGGAAGACCTCTACCTCGACAAGAGGGAGCCGGGCGTCATTCTGAAGATATACCGCAGGCTCCTCGAGGTAGCGCCGAAGAACCAGCTCCTCATGTTCCTTTACGCGCGGCTCTGTCTGAAGCTGGAGATGATCGACGAAGCCATCGACATCCTCACGACTCTCCTTGCCGACGAGAAGGAATTCAGGGGGCTCCACCGCGCCATGGCGGAGGCCTATATCCACAGGGGCAAGTTCGAGGAGGCGGTCAAGGAGTTCAGCCGGGCCTTTCCCATGAGCCAGGTTTACATACCATTCCAATGTGTCAAGTGCAACACCGTAAAGGCGGAATGGGCCGATTTTTGCGATACCTGCTACAGCTGGAGCACAATAAACATCAAGCAGGACGGCCTTTTCGAGAAGGAGGCTGAAGACCTGCGGGTCCTCTACGAGGAGAACTGGGAGATTTAATGACGGCAGGCGTCCTAGCGAACGACAACAAGATCGTTTTCCTCGTTCTGGACGGGCTCGGTGATGTCCCGCACCCCGGTCATTCCTTCCTTACGCCCCTCGAGGCGGCTATCAAGCCCAATATTGACCGCCTTGCGGTGGAGAGTGGCGTCCTCGGCCGCACAATCCCGGTGGGCATCGGCATCACGCCCGGGAGCGGTCCAGGCCACCTGAGTCTTTTCGGCTATGACCCCCTCCGGTATGAGATAGGCAGAGGCATCCTGGAGGTGCTTGGACTGGACATGGACATGGCGGCCGGCGATATCGCAGCGCGGGGGAACTTCGCCACGGTGCAGGACGGCATAGTAGTCGACCGGAGGGCAGGCAGGATCGAGACTTCCCGGACGCGGCGCCTCTGCGAGGAGATGTCCCGGTCGATCCCGGAAATCGATGGCGTAAAGGTTGTCATAAAGGCCGGCGTCTCCCACAGGTTCGGCATCATTTTCAAAGGAGAAGGCCTCTCCGACGAGCTTGAGGACGCCGATCCCCATAAGGAGCATATGCCTTTTGTATGGGCAGCGCCGAAGTCGCCGACGGCCGAACGGACGGCCCGGATCATTAACGCCTATATGGAAAGGGTAATGGATCTGCTTAAGGCGGAAGGCGCGGCAAACGGCGTCCTCCTGCGGGGTTTCTCGCAAAGTCCCGACATACCTCCCTTTCCTGAGAAATACCGGATGGATTCCCTTGCGGTCGCCACTTACCCCATGTACCGGGGGCTAGCAAAGGTCCTGGGCATGAAGGTAGAGAAAGAGCCGGCGGACTATGGCGAGATGATCTCCATTTTGCGAGAGCATTACGACAGGTACCAGTTCTTTTTCATGCACATCAAGGAGACGGACGTTGCCGGAGAAGACGGTAATTTCGAAGAGAAGACGAGGGCCATAGAGATCGTAGATAGAATAGTGCCCGACATCTGGGCCCTTGCGCCCAGGGTCCTCGTCGTCACGGGCGACCATTCGACCCCCTGCATGCTGAAGGGCCATAGCTGGCACCCTGTGCCGCTCCTCATAGCAACGAATATGGGCGAGACGGACGCCAAACCCTTTCACGAAAGGAATTGCCTCAAGGGGAGTCTGGGCACTATTTACGCCAAGGAGCTCATGACCCTTGCCCTCGCCTACGGTTCAAAGCTTGATAAGTACGGCGCGTGAAATCCTGAAGCCGGTCCTGGAGCTCGTCTACCCGACCTACTGCGGTGGTTGCGGCAAGCAGGGAGACGTGCTCTGCCGGTCGTGCCGGCAGTCGCTTATCCCTCTTGACGGGCCCCTGGTCTGTCCCGTCTGCGGCATGCGGACGGGCAGTGAGGCACTGTGCGGCGGCTGTATCTCTCATCCGATTTTCTTCGAAAGGGGCTTCTACGGGTTTTCTTTCGAGGGCGCCCTGAGGGAGGCGGTCCATGCCTTCAAATTCAAGGGCAGAATCGACGTGGGGAGGGCGCTGGCGCGGGAGGCCTTGCCCAGGGCCGCGGCCTGCCTCGCGAACTGCGTGGACGCTATCGTGCCGGTCCCCGTCACGGAGAGGAGACTTAAGGCAAGGGGTTTCAACCAGTCCTTCATTATTGCCGAGGAGCTCTCGGCTGCGCTGGCAGCGCCCGTCGACTGCGCGACCCTCGCAAAAGTGAGGGAGACGGAAGACCAGTACACGCTTTCAAAAAAAGAGAGAAAGAAGAACATCAGGGGCGCCTTTTCCGCTCGTCGCCGCGTCACCGGCATGCGCCTTCTGGTCGTGGACGATTTGTACACGACGGGCAATACCGCCCGGGAGGCCGCAAGGACCCTCGTAAGGGCGGGGGCGGGAAGGGTCTATTTCTTTGCCCTCGGGAGAACACCTTGATGAAAAAGGTTTTCCTTATACCGCTCCTGGTGCTCGTCGTCCTGGCGGGGCTTTTCGTAGCCGCCTGGATGAGCCTGCCTAAGCTCGCGTTCCACATGCTGGGCAAGGCAGTAGGAGGGGCCGTAGAGGCGTCAAGATCGAGCTTTGCCTTCCGGGGCGGCCTCCTCGTGCTGAGACTTGACGGGATAAGGATAAAGGGCAACGTCCGAGGGACCGTCGGGACTTGCGAGCTCCAGGTGCAGCCGTCGAAGGGCATATACGTCAAGTACTTCACAATCTCCGACTTCGATATCAAGGTGGGCAATGAAAGGGGCCGGATCGGCCTTTATCCCGTGCCTGTGGAGCTGGCGAGGATCACGAACGGGCGCGTCGATTACGGCGGCCGCAAGTACGTGCTCCGCGAAATGACGGTGGCCAACTTCAATACAGGCCGTCCCCTCGAATTCACCATTGACGGAGGGATCGAGGGACTGGGCAATCTCAAAACGAAGGGCGGGGGCGTTTTCTTCCCGGAAAAGAGGTCGGATATAAGGGGTGAGTATCGCCTCTCCGGGGTGCACATGGACCGCGTATTCAAAGACTACGAGGGCCTGGCCGACTCCCGGGGCACTTATACCTATAAAGACGGTAGGCTCGTCATGGACGGCGATGTGACGGCGCCGTACTTTTCGCTCATGGAAACGTTCTTGAGGAAGCGGATCGTTTCGACCGACAACGACTGCCGTATCCACCTGACAACGGTCGGAGGCGTCTCGGACGTGACGCTTTCGGGACTTGCCTTCAAGGGTACGCCGTTGTTTCTGAAATTCAGCGCCGACAGCAGGACCCTCCACAGCCTCGAGCTGAAAACCGACCTGATGTCCATAGCAGACGTGATGGAATACATAAACCCCGCCCTCATGTCCGAGGGGGATTGGGGCCCCCTATCCTTCGTGAAGGGAGGCCTGATGCGCATAGACCGTTTAGTCTTCCAGCGAGGCGAGCCTTTTACTGCGCAGATCGACGTGCGCGACGTCGAGGTGGGCAACGGGCGCGTGAACCTCACTGACGTGGCCGGTTCCCTGAGGTTGTCCGGCACAGCCCTAGTCCTCGACGACTTCGAAGGGCGCCTAGGAGCTGGCCGGATATCGCAGGTCTCCGGGCTCCTGCCCCTCAGGCTGGACAGGGATGTGAGGGTAAAGGGCCGCTTCTCCCTATCTCTGCCTGATGTCCTCCGGCTTGCCGGCGCGGGGACAGGAAGTATCAGGGTCCTTTCCGGCCTCACCGAAGGGGGCATGGAAATTCAAGGCAGGAAAGACCGGGGCTTCAGCATGGAAGGAAGGGGAACCGTGCGGGACGGCCGGTTTCTCTTCCGCAAAATGGAACTGGGAGCATCGGGGAACTATACCTTCAGGAACGGCAAAGTGACGCTGGCCCCGTTAGTGATAGGAAGGGGACAGACGAGCCTCGTCCTTTCGGGTGAGGCCCGAAAGGACGAGGCGGACGTTCATGTGAAAGGCGTGGTCGGCGGAGCGCAGATAAAAGAACTCCTTGGCTGCCCGTGCCCTATGGAAGGCCCCGTTGCGGTGGAGGCCTCCCTTGGCCTCGAAGGCAGCGCGTTTCGGGCGACAGGCCGTCTTGCCATGACGGACCTGTCCTTCCAGATACCCCGCGTCCTGAAGAAAGAGGGCGGCATAGAGAGCTGGGCCGCCTTGTCGCTCCATGGGCGAAAGGGCGGCGACGTCGTAGTCGATAGCCTTTCCTATACGCTCGGTCCCCTTCACGCCTTCTTGAGCGGCAGGATTGGGAAAAATAGGATATCGGCCATGCGCGTGGCGCTGGACGTACCCGATGTCGGGGGCCTGTCCAGGCTCTTTTTTTTTGAGAATGGCAAGGACGGGGGAGACCTGAGAGCAGAGCTAACGCTCGACGACCTGCCCTTTCCAGTGACGAGGCTCCCCAGAACGACGGGGTATATCTGCTTCACGAGAGGCGTCTTACACCCCCCCGAGCTCGTGAATCCTCTCACCGGTATCAATCTCTTCTGCAAGTTCGAGGGCGACAGGTTTACCATAGACCTCTCCGGACTGCGGTCCGGAGAAAGCGTCCTTTCCCGCGGTCATCTCGCGGTGACGGGCGTCACGCGGCCTTCTTTCACCCTCGATATAGACATGGACAGGTTCGACCCGGCCGATTTTGCCATGAGAAAGGAAAGGCCCTTCAGATTACCCGTCATCGCGGAAGACAGCCTGGCGGCACGGATGACCGGAGATTTCCTCGTCAGGGCAAAGACTCTCCCGTTCAGGGGGATTACAGGAACGGACTTGGTGCTTCAGGGTGCTTACGAGAACAGGACTATCGCCGTGGCGGCCGGCCGGGTAGGAGCGGCCGAGGGCGATCTCGTCTTCGAAGGTAGTGTGCGCCTTGCATCCCTTCCCAGGCTGGAGGTGAGCGGAAGGGCCAAAGACGTGACCGCCCGGGAAGTCCTTGCGCTTTTCGGCGGGAAGCCGGATGTCTTCGAGGGTACCGGGTCGGTGGTCGGCAATCTGACGTTCACCGGAAGAGACGCCAAAGAGATGGCAAGGAGCGCGAGCGGCCGGATAAGCGTAGAGAGCCGGAACGGCGTTATCAGAAAGTGGAACGTCATCTCAAAAATCCTGGCAGTGACGAACGTTTACGACCTTTTTGCCGGAAGGGTCGATCTTAGCCGCAACGGTCTGTTCTACAGGAGGCTCAGCGCCTCCTTCGAGGGGGAGAACGGTGTATTCCGCACCCATGATTTCCTTATATACAGCCCGTCCATGCTCATCACCGGGCAGGGCCTTCTCGATGTCGGGAAGAAAGAGATGGACGGCAGGATGACCGTGTCGCCCTTCGTGACTATGGACAGGATCATAGAGGCGCTCCCCCTTGTGCGTAATATCGTCCACGAGAGAGGGAACGGCATTATTTTCTTCGTATACGACATAAAGGGCCCCGCCCGCGACCCTGAAATAAAATCGCGATATATCCGCAGCGTGGGGGCGAGGCTCGTCTATATGCTGCGCAATGCGCTCAATCTGCCCAAAGGGGCCTGGGACGAGCTTAGCAAGGAACTGGAAAAGAAGGAGCCGCAGAGATGAGAATAGGGATTATCGGCGCCGGGAAGGTCGGATGCGCCCTGGGCTACACACTCAAGAAAAAGGGGTTCGAGGTGGCCGCAGTCGCCGACGTCCGGCCGTCGTCGCTCGATGCGGCACGGGCTTACATAGGCGAGGACTGTTTTTACACGGGGAACAACTTGGACGTCGCGGAGATGGCGGAAGTGGTCGCGGTGACCACCCAGGACAAGGAGATCCGAAACGTGGCCGCGCAAATATCGAGTAAGGCAGGGCGGCTTGACGGCAAGCTGTTCTTCCACACGAGCGGGGCCCATGACGCACGCGAGCTGTCTCCCTTGGAGAAGAACGGCGCCCTCCTCGGCTCGCTCCACCCCCTTCAGACGTTCCCCGACATCGACGCGGGGATAGCGGCCCTTCCCGAAACCTATATCTTCATAGAGGGCGACGAGAAGGCCCTTCCCCTGCTTAAGCTCCTGGGGTCGAACCTGGGCGCAAAGGTCGAGCCCATCGAAAGCAAGAACAAGGTGCTCTATCACCTGTGCGCCGTCTTCGTCTGCAACCTGCTATCCGCCCTGTTCTTTGCCGCGCAGGGGATCGTGAAGCGCATCGGCATCGACCTTCCGCCCTTCTATCCTATCATCAGGGCTACACTGGCCAATATAGAGGCAAAAGGCCCGCTCCTATCCCTTACGGGGCCTGTGGTACGGGGCGATTCAGGCACAATATCGTCCCATATCAAGGCGCTGGAAGGCATGGGACTGACGGATAGGGTATACAGGGTTCTTTCCCTCGTGGCCCTGGATATGGCCCGCGAGCGCAAGACGCTGACCAAGGAGGAAATAGAAGCCCTCGGCACGTTGCTTGAAGGCGGCCGCCTTCCCTCCTGAAGACCTCGAAAGGTTGAAATGGCGCGAGATACCTTATTTTTTACCTCATTCGGTCGATAACCGTAGAACGGGAAGCGTGAAGGAAAGCCGGATGGATATCAAAGTGGAAGTTCGGGAATCGGAAGATCGCTTCCGGGTCGCAGTAGAAAGCTCGAGCGACGCCGTCATCATATTCTGGGGACAAGAGCGCTCCTACGTCAATCGAAGGTTCCTCGAAATGTTCGGCTACGGCACAGAGGAAGAGGCCCTAGCCGAGGAGGTGCATTCCATAGTGCATCCCGACGACAGGGAAAGGGTGCAAGGGTACGCCACAGCGAGACAGCGAGGCGAGGATGCACCGTCCAGGTACGAGTTCAGGGGGGTGCGCAAGGACGGCGCTGTCATATGGGTCGAGGCTTCGGCAAGCAGGATCGTTACCAAGGAGGGACCCGCATCGCTTGCCTGGCTCAGGGACATCACGGAGCGGAAGCAGGCGGAAGAGGCCCTCCGCGAGAGCGAGGAGAAGTTCCGGATCCTCTTCGAGAAGTCGGCCTATCCCGTGCTCCTCGTTGACGACTATACCTTCGTCGACTGCAACGACACGACCCTTAGCTTCATCGGCGTTTTGAGCAAAGACCAACTGATCGGTTGCCATCCGTGGGACCTCTCACCCGAACGACAGCCCGACGGCCGGCTTTCTATAGAAAAGGCGAAAGAGCTGATGAACACTACCCTCAAGCAAGGGGTCAACCATTTCGAATGGGTCCGCAGCACCCTGCTAGGCGAGGATCGCTGGCTGGAGGTGTCCCAGACGGTGATACCCATACGGGGAAAACAGGTCATGTATACCGAATGGAGGGACATCACCGACCGCAAGAAGGCCGAGGAAAGCCTGAAGGAATCGGAAGAGCGCTACCGGGTCGCCGTAGAGAGCTCGAACGACGGGGTGGCTATAGTCCAGGCAGACCGGCATGTTTACGTGAACCAGAAATTCCTCGACATCTTCGGTTATGAAAGGGATGAGGTCTTAGGCAGGGACCACTCTCTCAGCGTCCACCCGGACGACCTGAGAATGGTCAGGTCATACAACCGGAAAAGGCAGAGGGGCGCGCCCGCGCCGAACCGTTACGATTTCAAGGGGATCACCAAGGACGGGACACGCATCTTCGTCGAGGTTTCAGCCGCCCCTATCACCTACCGCGGGGAGCCGGCTTCCCTCGTCTTCTTCAGGGACATGACCGAGCGTAAGGCCCTTGAGGCCCAGCTTCTCCATGCGCAGAAGATGGAGGCCGTAGGCACCCTGGCGGCAGGGGTGGCTCATGATTTCAATAACATCCTCATGGCCCTTATGGGCTATGCCAATCTACTGCAGCGCCAGATGGAGAAGGACGACCCCGCGAGGGCCTACGCCGACCAGATCATTGCCTGCACGGGCAAGGCAGCCGGGCTGACCCAGAGCCTCCTTACCTTCGGGAGGAAACAGGTGATGGAGCTGAAGCCTCACAACGTAAGCGCCCTGGTGAGGGACGTGGAGACGCTCCTCCGAAGACTTTTGCCCGAGGATGTCCGTCTGACCCTCGGTCTGGCCGGTGAGGTGACGGTCATGGCCGATGCCGGCCAGATAGCACAAATTTTGATCAACCTCTGCGCCAATGCCAGAGATGCCATGCCGAATGGGGGCGAATTGAGAATAGAGACTGGGGAAGCGAGAATGGACGGGCGGTTCATCGCCGACAACGGCTATGGCAAGGCCGGCCTCTATGCCCGTATCTCCATCTCCGATACAGGGGCAGGTATGGATAGCGAGACCCGGGAGAAAATCTTCGAGCCCTTCTTCACGACGAAGGAGGTCGGGAAGGGGACCGGCCTGGGGCTTTCCATCGTTTACGGCGTCGTCAAGCAGCACCAGGGGTACATCGCCGTGGAATCCGAGGTTGGGAAGGGAACGACCTTCCGCATATACCTGCCCAGCGTCAAACGAAAAACGGCGCTGAGTAAGGCCCCCCCGAGCAGCGTTACGGGGGGAACGGAGACCATCCTCCTGGCTGACGACGATGCCGACCTTCGAAAGATCGCCAGCGAGATCCTCGCGACCGCCGGGTATGACGTCATAGAGGCGGCAAACGGCCGGGACGCCGTGGAGAGGTTCAAAGAGCGGGCCGGGGGGATCGACCTCCTGCTCTTCGACGTGGTTATGCCGGAAAAAAAGGGGCACGAGGCGTACGAGGAGATAAAGCGCCTGAACCATAACATCAAAGTTCTATTCATGTCCGGCTATCCCGGTCAGATGCTTCCCGACGAAGGGACAGTCATCGCCAAGCCGCTGTCGCCCGAGGAGCTGCTGCGGAAGGTGCGGGAGGTCCTCGACAATTAGCGAGGGGACGGGCCGCAGCGGTGGCCCCGCACGATAAGGGTCCGCAACGCCCGGCCGGACCGTTTCTTCAGCTCTCCGGAGAAGGCTGCACAGGGTGTAAAGAATACCCCTTGACGAATCCGGCCCGCTCGGATGCTCCCGCGGCGGAGTCGGCTCATTGTTTTCGGGACAAGCCTTCCGAAATATGGTAAAGAATCATAGGCCGACATTTCGATGCTTCGGCAGTCCGGGCAGTTGCACGATATGGCGGCCTTTACCGGCAGGCAAGGTAGAAGGCGTCTCCCCTTGCTGCCCGGACGGGAAAGGAGGGCCGCCCCTCGATGAAGAAAGGAGCCGAGGTCCCCTTCGGCGTGCTTGTTCGATTCCGGGGGGCCTTTTATCTTCTCCTCTCGAGGGCGTTCAGCAGGGAGCCGGATCGGGAAACGCTGGACGGCCTGGAGCGGGTATCGGGCGGGCTCATGGAGGCGTGGGAAATGATGGGATTGCCTTCCCACCCCGACGTACAGGCGGGAAAGGTCCTTTTGAGGACATTTTTTTCCGGGCTCCATCAGGGTGATGCCGACCTCATGACCGAGCAGCTGGCCAGGGAATACGCTTCCCTTTTTCTCGGTGTAGGCCCCAAAACAGTCTCTCTCTGTGAATCGGTCTACCGAAGCACGTCCGGGCTGCTCTATCAACCCGTCCTTTTTGAGGTGCGGCAGTCATACCGCGAAGCCGGGATGGCGAAAAGCGGCCATTACCATGAACCTGACGATCATATCGCCGTCGAGCTCGGCTACATGGCAAGGCTATGCGAGATGACAAAGGAGGCTGCCGAGGCGGATAAAGAGCAAGCCTTCCCCTTGCTCAGGCTTCAGCGGGCATTTCTGGAAGCCCACCTCTTGCCCTGGGTCTCCCTTTTTGCACGGCATCTCATTGCCGCGGCGCCCTCCGGTTTTTATCGGGCGATGGCCCATCTCCTGAAAGGATATATCGGCATAGACAGCGGGCTGATCCAATCGATTACGCAGGGCCTGAACCATAAGCCCAAAGTAAAAAGAGGAGGCAGGAAGCAAGCAGTGACAGGCTGTCGACGCACCTTCAGGCACTAGGAGGTCTTATGCACAAAGTAACGAGAAGAGCCTTTATCAAGATATCGGGGGTAAGCGCTGCGGCCCTTGCTTTGAGCGACGGCCTGCTCGTGCCCCGGGCCGCCGCGCGGCCGGGATCGGTGGAAAAGGAAGAAACGGGGTATACCATTTGCGATGCCTGCAACGGTATCCCGCTCTGCGGGATCAAGTTCTACAGGACAGGCGACGTCGTGACCCGCATCGAGCCCTGGCCCGGTTTCCCCACGGTGACCCTCTGCTCGAAGGCCTACGGCACCCTTCAACGAATATATCATCCCCGCAGGCTCAAGTACCCCATGAAACGGACCAGGCCCAAGGGTTCCCCCGACCCGGGTTACGTGCGGATTTCCTGGGATGAAGCCTACGACACGATCGTAGGCCACATGAAAAGGATCAGGGAAAAGTATGGTCCTCACAGGGTCTTCTTTTACGTAGGGGACCCTAAGGAGCCCAGGGCCGCGGTCCAGCGCCTGGCAGCCGTCTTCGGCTCTGTAAATTACGGCGATGAGAGCTCCACGGCCTGCCGGAAGGGGGCCAATACTGCCGAGGTTTTGACTTACGGGTTCGGCACTACCGGCAGCCCTCCGAACAAGGACACCAGGTCCATGCTCATCTGGGGAACCAACCCGCCCTATTCCGGCCCGGCCAACGAGTGGCAGGCTTTGCTCAAGGCCAAAGAGCGGGGGGTGAAATTCGTCGTGGTGGACCCGAGAAACACACCGACCGCAGGCATCCTCGCGGATGTGCACCTCCAGCCGCGACTAAATACCACGGCAGCTCTGGCAGCCGGCATAATGCACGTCATCTTCAAGGAGGACCTGCACGATAAGGCCTTCTGCTCGAAATGGATACACGGCATAGATGAGCTGAAGCAATACGTCAGGGCTTTTACTCCTGAGAAAACGGAGGAGATCACCGGGGTCCCGGCAAAAAAGATCGTCGATGCGGCCCGCGTGTACGCAAGCAATGCACCCGGCGGGATGAAAACGAGCCCCCAGGGGACCACGCACGACTTGAACGCGGGCAACAATCACCGGGCCATTCTGATGATCCCGGCCATCTGCGGGTATATAGACGTCCCGGGTGGGGTGGAAGACCCCACCAATCCCCTGGAAGGCATGGGCGGGCCTTGGTCCAACGGTCCCCCTGCTTTTTGCATGAGAAAAAAGATGAACGATATGAGAGAGCAACGGCTCGATCTCAAGGATTTCCCGGTCTTTGCCGAGCTCAATTTCGACGTGCAGACGAACCGCATGGTGGAGTACATCCACGAGGGAAAGGTGAAGGCATTCTTAGGCTGGGGCTTCAACATGATGATCTGGCCTCAGACCCACGAATACCAGAAAGCCTTCGAGGCCCTCGAGTTTTCCATGGCCGTCGATTTCTTCTACAGGCCGTGGACCCACAATTACGTGGACCTGGTATTGCCCGGGGCCGTCAACTACGAGAGGCTCGCCCCTTTTGCCTTTCACGGCCGCAAGCTTTACGGCCGGACGCCCGTAAGGCCCATTGGAGAGTGCAAAGAGGACTGGCAGATCGCCCTCGACATCGGTGCGCGCCTCGGCCATCCCGAAACCTTTTTCAACGGAAGCGTCGAGGCCGCCTGCAATGACATCCTGAAAATGTGGAACGTGAACTACAACGACCTGCGAAAGGACATTGAGAAAGGGGTACTGATTCCTGCGAAAAAGCCCAACACCTCCCGAAAGTACGAGGTAGGTATGGCGAGACAGGACGGGAAGCCGGGATTCCCGACCCCTTCGGGAAAGATAGAAGCGGTTTCCCTGATCTTGAAGAAGCACGGGCTGACGGCCCTTCCCGAATACAAGGAGGGTTTCAGGACCACAAAGGACTACCCGCTGACGCTCCTTTCCGGGGGCAGAGTACCTTACATCACTCACAGCAAATGGCGCGACGACTCGCCGTGGTTGTTGGAGCTCGAGCCGGAGCCGCTCTTGAACATCCACCCCGACGACGCGGCAAGAAGGGGGATCAAAAAGGGAGATGAGGTGATCCTGAAATCCGAGTGGGGCGAGATCCGGGTTAAAGCCAAGCCCACGATCCTGGTTATGCCGGGGATGGTGGGCATCATGCACGGGTGGGCCAGGGCAAACGTGAACGAACTGGTGCCGAGGCGGTTCGATCCCATCACCGGGTACCCGCCTTTCAAAGAAATCCCCGTAGAGGTCGTAAAGGCATAAAAAGGCCCTTCCGGGGAGAGGAGGAAGTCGCGTTATGGCAAGATACGGGTTGATCGTCGACCTCAATATATGTACCGGCTGTATGACCTGCGTGCTTGCGTGCAAGCAGGAAAACCTCACCAGGCCCGGAATACAGTGGGCGAAGATACTTGAACTGGAGAACCCCGCCCTGGACCGGATCGCCTACGTCAGAAAGGCCTGTATGCACTGTGACGACCCGCCCTGCCTCGAGTCCTGCTCGGCCAAGGCGATCTCGAAGCGTGCCGACGGGATCGTCCTGATCGACCAGAAGGCGTGCGTAGGATGCAAGGATTGTGTAAATGCCTGTCCCTACGGCGTGCCGCGGTTGAACCCCGAGAAGGAATATTTTCCCGGGACCGCCTTGCCCTATGAGAAGAATGCGGCGCCGTACCGCACCCAATTGGCCGGCAAGGCTTCCAAGTGCACTCTATGCGCGCACCGGGTAGACAAAGGGAAAGAGCCGGCCTGCGTCGAAGGGTGTCCTTCGAAGGCCCTCACGTTCTGCGACCTCGACGATCCGAAGGGCCCCATACGGAAGGGATTGGGGGAATCCAGGCAACTTCTGGCCGAGCTGGGCACCCACCCCAAGGTTTCGTACATCGCTTCGAAGAACGCCTTCAAGCTCACGGAGGAGCGGATCCTGGAGAATAAGTAAACCGTGTCCATCTCCGGCGCATGCTTTGCCGACCGCTGGGGCCTTGACATAAAGGGGATACGTAAAAGACCGGGGTTCGCGATACGATTTTTTATTCTTCGAAGACGACCGTCTTGAACTTTTTCTTGCCTACCTTGAACGTATAGCGACCGGGCCCGATGGGTAGAGATTTGGCCGTAACCTTCACGAAGTGGTCGCCCTTCGCTATATAGACGCCTCCCTGTTCGATCACCCTGTTGCCCTCGGACGTGGAACCGACGAGGCCGATCTCCTTCAGGAGACCGGACAGCCGAACATCTCCGTCATCCAATGTCAGTCTTTCTGTGACGTTGACGTTCAATGAGACGCTTTCCGTGTCCTCCGGTATCTCCCTCTGCCTGTGGACTTTCTTCCAGTTGTCTTCTGCCGAGGCGGCGGCTTCCGGGCTGTGGAACCGCTCCACCATCTCGTAAGCGAAGCGCATCTTCGCGTCCATGGGATGGACGCGCCCGGCCGCTATGCCTTCCTTCAGGTCCCCGAGGCTTTCCAGGGATATGTCGCTCAACAGCTCGTAGTAGCGGAGCATCAGGGTGTCGGAGATGGCCATGAGCTTCCCGAATATTACGTCGGGCGGCTCGTCTATGCCGACATAGTTGCCGTAGCTCTTGCTCATCTTGTTGACGCCGTCCGTCCCTTCGAGGAGCGGCACGGTGAGCACTGCCTGCGGTTCCTGGCCGTAAGCCTTCTGGATCTCCCTACCCACCAGGAGATTGAAGATCTGGTCCGAGCCGCCGAGCTCGACATCGGCCTTCAGGGCGACCGAATCGTAGCCCTGGACGAGGGGATAGAGAAACTCGTGTACGCTGATGGGCAGGCCCTTCTGATAGCGGTTCCTGAAATCGTCCCGCTCCAGCATTCGCGCCACCGTATACTGGGCGCAGAGCCTGATCATGTCGCCGGCATTCATCGCCTCCATCCATTCGCTGTTGAACCTTATCTCCGTCTTCTCCGGATCGAGGATTTTGAAAACCTGCCTCTTGTACGTCTCGGCGTTCTCAACGAGCTGCTCGCGCGTCAGCACGGGCCTCGTCTCTATCCTGCCCGTCGGATCGCCTATCATCCCGGTAAAATCACCGACCAGAAAGATCGCCGTGTGGCCCAGTTCCTGGAACTGCTTCAGCTTCTGGAGGACCACCGTATGGCCCAGGTGCAGATCGGGTGCGGTCGGGTCCATGCCCAGCTTTATCCGCAGAGGTCTCTTCTCTGCTTTCGCCCTCACCAGCTTGTTCTTCATTTCGTTGGCGCTGATGAGCTCGACAGCACCCCGCAAGATGACCTCCATCTCCCTTTCAAGGTCCATCTTCAGCCCACCTTCTCCCTGATCCTTTCTATCTTCAGGCAATGTCTCGTGCGGTTATTGATGGTGATAACGGCGCCCTGGACTTCGATGTCGCCCTTCGCGACCTCGTATTTCTGCGGCAGCTGGGTGACGAACCTCTCGATCACAGCCACCTTGTCCATGCCTATAACCGAGTTGACCGGCCCGGTCATGCCGAGGTCCGTAATATATCCGGTCCCCTTCGGAAGTATCGTCTCGTCCGATGTTTGAACGTGCGTATGGGTCCCAACCACGCAGGCGACCCTGCCATCCAGAAACCAGCCCATGGCGACTTTCTCGGAGGTCGCTTCCGCATGGAAATCGACGATGATGGGAACCTCGTCGCTCTCCGCCACCAGGAACTCCTCCATAGCGCGGAAAGGACAGTCCAGGGTGTTCATAAAAGTCCTGCCTTCGATATTGGCTATGCGGACCGCTTTATCCCCCTTTTGAACGAGAGTAGCGCCGAAGCCGGGCGTGCCCTGAGGGTAGTTGAGCGGCCTGATGACCCGCTGCTCCGCCATCAGGTAAGGGATGATCTCTCTCTTCTTCCAGACGTGGTTGCCCGTAGTTATGGCGTCGGCCCCCGCCTCGAGCATCTCCATGGCAAGGGCAGGGGTGATGCCCAGCCCCCCGGCGGTGTTTTCACCGTTGATTATTTTGAAATCCGCCCGGTACTCCTTCAAGAACCGGCTGGCGGCCGCACGCCCGGGCTTGCCGACGACATCGCCGAGAAAGAGCACCGTAAAGAGGTCATCGGGCATATTCGACCGCTCTCGTCTCCCGTATGACCACTACCTTGATCTGACCGGGATAGGTCAGCTCCGTCTCGACCTTCTTAGCGATGTCCTTGGACAGAAGAAAGATGGCGTCGTCGTTCAGCTTATCGCTGCTCACGACGATCCTGATCTCCCTGCCCGCCTGGATGGCATAGCATTTCTCGACTCCCGAAAAGCTCGAGGCGATCCGCTCGAGCTCTTCCAGCCTCTTGATGTACGATTCGAGCATTTCCCGCCGCGCTCCGGGCCGCGCACCGGAAAGGGCGTCCGCCGCCTGCACGATTACGTCTATGAGGCTTGCGGGGCCGACCTCTTCGTGGTGGGCCAGTATGGCGTGGACAATCTCATCGCTCTCCCCGTATTTCTTCGCCAGGTCGGCGCCTATGGCCGAATGGGAGCCCTCGATCTCATGATCGACGGCCTTTCCGATGTCGTGGAGCAAACCTGCCCGCTTCGCCGCCTGCACGTTGAGCTTGAGCTCTGCCGCTATTATGCCGCTTATAAAGGCAACCTCAAGGGAGTGCTGATAGACGTTCTGGGAGTAACTGCTCCTGAACTTCAGCCTGCCCAGCAACTTTACCACCTCCGGGTGGACGTTGTGCACGCCCGCGTCGAAGACCGCCTGCTCGCCCGTCGTCTTCAACTTTTCTTCCAGCTCCTCTGCGACCTTCGTAACGATCTCCTCGATGCGTGCGGGATGTATCCTGCCGTCCGAGATCAGCCGCTCTATGGCGACCCGGGCCACCTCCCTCCTTATGGGGTTGAAGCAGGATAAGATAACGGCCTCGGGCGTGTCGTCGATGATGATATCGACGCCGGTTGCCGCTTCGAGGGCCCTTATGTTGCGCCCTTCCCTGCCTATTATGCGCCCCTTCATCTCTTCGTTGGGCAGGGACACCACGGAAACCGCGTCCTCGGCCACATACTCGCCCGCGTAACGCTGGATCGCAACGGCCAGTATCTCTTTTGCCTTCTTGTCCGCCTTCTCCCGCGACTCCTCCTCTATCCTCCTGGCAATCTTCGTCGCCTCATAGCGCGCCTCGTCCTCCATCGCCTGCATGAGTATTTTCTTGGCATCCTCTGCAGTGAGGGTGGCTATCTCCTCCAGCTTCTTCCTTTGCTCGTTGATCGTCCTGTCGTACTCGCCTATCTTGCCCTCAAGGTAGAGCTCGCGGCCCGCGAGCTGTCTCTCCCTTTTCGCAAGCTCCTCTTCCTTCTTGTCCAGGCCTTCCATTTTCTTATCGATGTTCGACTCTTTCTGGGACAGGCGCCTTTCCGTGCTCTGCAGATCGGCCTTCCTGTTCCTTACCTCCTGCTCCAGCTCATTCCTCGCCTGGATAACTATATCCTTTGCCTGGATCGACGCTTCCCGGCGGGCGACATCGGCCTCTTTCTTCGCCTCTTCGAGTATCTTGCGACCTACCGTATGGTATTCGCCGATCTTCTTTTTTTGCACTAATTTGGCTGCGAGATATCCGGCAACGATACCTGCTATGCAGATCGTTAAAGTGATTAGTATATTCAAGGTCCCCCCCTATTAGAACCTATAAGGGGGTAGCACGAGGATCGAGTCTTCCTGAGTTATCGGCCGATTCTAATGCCAAACCTCCGAAAAAGCAGAGTATTATATATATTCAACTCCTTTGTCCTCGGTACTACCCCAAAAAAAGACCCCGCGGGTGCCGTGTAGACAATAAATCTCGAACCTCTCAAGTAAAGTGGGGGCCTTTCTGCTGCTTTACGCGTCTTGCTCGGAGGCAAGCATGCAATCCGCAGCATGTACAGGCTCCCCGCAAAGAGGTGTTGGCTCTAAGTTTACCATTTATCACGAGCACCGCAGGGAATCTCAACGTCCTCAACCTTTCTCAAAAGCCTCAGGGTCCTGTCTTCGACCCTGCCGAACTGTTCCTTCATTTCCAGGTAGCTATCGGTCATCCTCATTAAAGCCATTATGACCGAGTTCAATGTGCTTACGATCCCGAATTCCCTTGTCGCTTCCCTTATTTCTCGGTCGACGAGATCGGCGACCCTCCTGATCCGCTCCTCGTCGTCGCACATGAATGTAAAAGCCTGATTGAGTATGCTTACTTCCACTCTACGCAAGGCCACGCCGTTATCTCCGACCGTTTAGCTCCTGCCCTCATGTCATCTCACGCTGCCGTAGCTCACAGATACAGCCTCCGGTCGCTCACGCTTCCACCCTCTGGATCTTATCGAGGATGGCCTTAACCTTCTGCATGACTGTTTCCTTTTCGACCTCTACCTTTGCAACCTCCTCCTTTAGCTGTCTGTTCTCCGCCTCCAGGGACGCAATCCTGCCGGCAAGGTCTGCTTTCTCGCCCCTAATCTCGCCGTATTTCCTGAGGAGGACATCGATTTTCTCCTCCAGCTCTCCGAGCCTATTGTCGCCAAATAGCTCTTCCATATCGAATACTTAACCTCTTTTATCCTCGAAAGTCAAGTACAAAAGGCAGGCCTTGATGAATTGGTCCAGGTCGCCGTCGAGTACACTTTCGGCGTTGTGCGCCTCCAGTTTCGTCCTGTGGTCCTTTATGAGCTTGTACGGGTGGAGCGTGTAAGAGCGTATCTGGCTCCCCCAGGCGATCTCCTTTTTCTCCTTGTTCAACTGGCTCATCTTTTCTTCCTGTTTCCTCTTCTCCAGCTCGTAGATCCTGGCCTTGAGGATCGACATGGCGATGCCCTTGTTCTTGTGCTGCGAACGCTCGTTCTGGCACTGGACCACTATGCCGGTGGGCAGATGGGTGATCCGTATGGCCGAGTCCGTCCTGTTGACGTGCTGGCCGCCCGGACCGCTCGCGCGGAAGGTGTCTATCTTCAGGTCCTCCTCACGGATATCCACATGGATCTCCTCGGGGATCTCCGGGTAGGCATAGACAGACGCAAAAGACGTGTGTCTCCTGGCATTCGCGTCGAAGGGAGAGATGCGCACGAGCCGGTGGATGCCGCTCTCGCACTTCAGGTAGCCGTAGGCGTAAGGGCCCGACACCAGGAACGTGACGTTCTTCACGCCTGCCTCCTCACCGGGCAGGAGGTCGACCACCTGGGTCTCGAATCCTTTTTTCTCGGCCCACTTGAGGTACATCCTAAGGAGCATCTCCGCCCAGTCCTGCGCCTCCGTCCCGCCCGCTCCGGCGTTTATGTACATTATGGCGTTTTCCACGTCATTTTCCCCGGCCAGCATGCGCTCTATTTCGTATCTGTCGAGCTCCTTGTCAAGGGCCTCTACCCTGCGGTCGAGCTCGGCAACGTCATCGCTGTCCTCCGTTTCCCTGGCAATCTCGCTCAGGATAAGGATCTCCTCGAGCTCCTTCTCTTTGGCCTCCCATCGGGACAGCTCGTCCTGCAGCCTGGCCCTCTCTCTGAGGAGCTTCTGCGCCTTCTCCTGGTCCGCCCAGAAATCTTTTTGCGCTAGAGTTTGGTCGTATTCCCCGATGCGTGCTTTGAGGGCAGAGGTGTCAAAGATAACCTCTGAGCGACCGCATGCGTTCGATGAGCGTATCCGTTCTCGATCTTATGTCATCAATCATATCGTCCCCTTAATTTTCGATGTCCGATTAAAAGCCCCCTCTATTCCTCCGCCTTGGTCAGGTCTTCGAACTTGATGTCAAGGCCCAGGACCGCCGCGATGTCTCCGGTATCGTCGTGGACGGGGCCGGAGACCGTTATGCAAAGGGCGCTCGTGATCTTCGACGAATAAACGCCCGTAACCGATATCTTGCCCGTCTTCATCGGCTCGATGAACCAATCCCGGTCGGAGAAGTCCTCGTGAAGGTCTATCTTGGCATATTTTGCCCTGTCTACAGCCTGGGTGATGTTCCTCGTGATCTTCACCCCTTCGGCGTTGACCACGTAGGCAAACTGTATGTAAGGATAATCGCCGACAAGCCCCTTCAGCACCTCTTCCTGGCGCTCCGGCACCATGCTCTTGATTTCGTCCTCTTCAATGTACCGCTCGATCAGGTGGGCGGCCATGTCGTAGGCCCTCTTCTTCAACATGTCGAATTCCGAAGGGAAGATCGCTGGGATGTACCTGCGCACGAGATGCTCCATCTCTTCGTCGGATATGGCTGTTACCCTCCCCTCTTCGTACACTTTCAGGATTCGCTTGTTGATCTTCGCGACGCCCGGATGGCCCTTATCTATGGCATCGTGCCCGACAAGGGCGAAATGGGAATTGATCCAGTGGGCTATGCCCGCAAGGCCCGACTTGTCCGTTATGTTTACCGCTATCGGCCTATTGAGGATCCTCTTTGTATCGAAGGCGGTGTAGACCTCCTCGTTTTTCGCCAGGCCGTCTATGTGGACCCCTGCGGAGGTGGCGTTGAAGTCGGAGCCGACGAAGGGCTGGTTCCTTGGGATGTGCATGCCCACCTCCTTTTCGAAGTAGTTCCGCGCGTCAGTGATCGCCTTAGTATCGACCCCGTTTTCGTCCCCTATGAGCGATATGTACTCTATGATCAGGCCTTCTATGGGCGAATTGCCCGTCCTCTCCCCGATGCCGAGGATGGTCCCGTTCGCAAAAGTGCAACCGTAGAGCCACGCGCTGACCGCGTTCACCACTCCCCTGTAAAAGTCGTTGTGGCCGTGCCACTCGAGGAACTCGGAGGGCACGCCGGCGTCATCGATCATGGCCCGGATGATCTTTCCTATGGAGCGCGGCAGGGCCGTCCCCGGATAGGTGATGCCGAGACCGAGGGTGTCGCACAGGCGTATCTTCACGGGGATCCTCGCATTCTCCGAGAGCGACATGAGCGCCTGCGCGAAGGGGACGCAAAAGCCGTGGATATCGGCCCTCGTGATGTCCTCGAAGTGGCACCGCGGCACGATGCCGCTCTCCAGCGCCGCCTCTACGATCTTGAGGTATTCCTTGAATACCTGCGACCGCGTCTTCTTCATCTTGTAGAATATGTGGTAGTCCGATATGCTCGTGAGCATGCCCGTCTCTTTGAGGCCGAAATCGCGGACGAGCTGCAGGTCATCCTTGTTTGCCCTTATCCATCCCGTAATCTCGGGGTAGCGGTATCCTTTTTCGAGGCACCTTGCAACCGCCTCCTTGTCTTTTTCCGTATAGAGGAAAAACTCGGTCTGGCGAATCACGCCGTTTGGCCCTGACAGCCGATGGAGGAAATTGAAAATGTCCTCGACCTGTTGAACGGAGAAGGGGGGCCTCGATTGCTGCCCGTCCCTGAAGGTGGTGTCCGTGATGAATATCTCTTCCGGCGGGTCGATGGACTCGATCTTGTGGTCGAAGCTTACCCTCACCATTTCGCTGTAAGGAAAGACGCTCCGGAACAGCTCCGGCTTCTCCACGTCGACCAGAGGGAACTTCCCGCTCTTTACGATGTTCTTGAAAATGAAGCCCTTGCTTTTTTTCGCCAACCCTTACACCCTATTCCTTCGTGATCTTCAGCCTCAGCTCGGTGAGCTGCCTCTGCCGTACGGCGCCAGGGGCACCCGACAGCAAACAGGTCCCTTTCTGCGTCTTCGGGAAGGGGATCACGTCCCTTATGCTCTCGAGACCCAAAAGCATCATAAGGATGCGGTCGATCCCGAAAGCGATGCCTCCGTGCGGGGGCGCCCCCATCTCCAGCGCCTCCAGGAGAAAGCCGAACTGCTCGACCGCCTCTTCTTCTTTTATATTGAGCAGCCTGAACATCCCCATCTGCTCGTCTTTCTCGTGTATCCTGACGCTGCCGCCGCCGATTTCAACCCCGTTCAATACGAGGTCGTAAGCCTTGGCCCGCATGGACTCGTAGTCGCCCGCGAAATCGGCAATCCTGCCCGCAGGCGACGTGAATGGGTGATGGCGCGCCACGTACCTCTTCTCCTCCGCGCTGTATTCGAAAAGGGGGAAATTGACGACCCAGAGAAAACGGTCTTCACCTTTCCTCACAAGGTCGTACCGCTCGCCCAAATAAGTGCGGAACTTCCCCAGTATCTCGTTTACCTTGTCCCTTGCGTCGGCCATTATGAAGGCCACGTCGCCGTTTTCGAGGCCGAAGGCCCCGTCTACCGCCTGCGTTTCGGCATCGGTCAGGTATTTCACGATGGGTGAAGAGAGCTTCCCTTCGTCTTTCCGCATCCAGATCAGGCCGCCCGCGCCTAACGACTTCGCCGTTTCGACGGCGGTGTCCAGGTCTTTTCTCGAAAGCTGCTTGCCCTTCAGGGCGATGCCCTTTACGGCTCCCCCGCCGTCGAAAGCCTTCCTGAATACGCCGAAGGCCGTGGACGAGAACGACCCCGTCAGCTCCTCCATGGGCAGCTCGAAGCGGAGGTCCGGCTTGTCGGTGCCGTAGCGCTCCATCGCCTCGCCGTAATCCATACGCGTGAAAGGCCTTTCAAGGGGAACCCTCTTTACCGACTCGTAGACGGCGGCCACGACGTCCTCGCTTACTTTTATGACGTCGTCCACGTCCACGAAGCTCATCTCGATGTCGAGCTGGGTAAACTCCGGCTGCCGGTCCGCCCTCAGGTCCTCGTCCCTGAAGCACCGCACGATCTGGAAATACCTGTCGAAGCCGGCCACCATCAGTATCTGCTTGAAAAGCTGGGGCGACTGGGGCAGCGCGTAGAACTGGCCCGGGTTCAGCCTGGAGGGAACGATAAAGTCTCTTGCCCCTTCAGGGGTGCTCTTCGTGAGAAAAGGCGTCTCGATCTCGAAAAAACCCCTGGAAGCCAGATGGTTACGTATCACCTGGGACGCTCTGCTCCGGGCCAGAAACGTCTCCTGCACCTTCGGGCGGCGCATGTCCAGGTACCTGTACTTCAGCCTCAGGAACTCGTTCGGCTCCTCCTCGTCGTCGAGCTGGAAAGGCAGGGGCTTGCAGGTGTTGAGGACCCTAAGGGCCGATACGAGCACCTCCACCTCTCCGGTTGGGATGTTCGGGTTCTCGGTGCCTTCCGGCCTCGGCGAGACCGTCCCCTCGACGCGGACCACATACTCCTGCTTGATCTCGTGGGCGTCGAGGTGAGCGGCGGGCGCTATCTCCGGAGAGAAGACGACCTGCACTATGCCCGTTATGTCGCGGAGGTCTATGAATATAAGGCCGCCGTGGTCGCGCCTTCTGTACACCCATCCGGCGAGCTCGACGCTCTTGCCCACATCGGCGGCCGTGATCAGACCGCAGTATCGGTTCCGCAAGTTGACCCTCCTAAAGCCCTTTATTTTACATGATATCGGCCGATTGGTCAAGGGCCGGGCGCTTTTCGCGGGGTCGAGCGCCCCGCCCGGTCCGCCGGGATTCATACGGAAAGATATTGCTTTACACGGGGGGACGGCAGACCGGCAAGGAGCATCGAACTCGAGGTTGCGGGCTGGCGCGTTCGCCTGGAGAAAAGGTAGCGACCGGTTATGCGGGCTCCAGCTCCGGAGTAAAGCAGGGGGCGGCGGAACAGTCGCACCTTGTCTCCTCTTCCCTTCTTTGACGCAGGAGCGTCTCGATGGCGGCTGCTATGCCGCTCCTGTCGACGGGCTTGAGAAAGACATCGTTGATCCGGAGAGCTTCCGCCCTTTCTTGCGTTCCCACGAGATCGAGGCCGGCCGTTAAGATTATCACGGGGACATCGGGGCGAATGTCCCTGATCCGCGCCGCCAACTCGGTGCCGCGGAGGCGGGGCATTATCTCGTCCGCAATAACGAGGTCGAATCCGTAAGGGCTTTCTTTGAAGAGGTCGAAAGCTTCCAGGGAGTCCTTGCTCGCAGCCACGCCGTAGCCCAGGCGCCTGAGTATCTCGGCCTGGACCTCTAAAACCACGACTTCATCGTCGACCAGGAGAATACGGGTTTTCTCGGTTTCCGGCTGTCCCATCACTGTACTCCCTGGTGCCGGCAAGAAAAGCGCACGGATTCTTCGGGTGAACGGGCAAGATGCGACCTGTCTCAGCACATAATATATAATAACACGACTTGTATCTTTCGGCAAACAAAAAACTAGGTAATTATTTACTTGACGACGGGAAACGGGGTTGGTTCATGGCCGAGCCGCTCGCACGGTTTTTTTCGCTCCCATGGTGCCGGGTACGAACCTGTGAAATAATCCCCCCGGACAATCATGTCCGATTTTACAGTCCGAGAGAAGACAAGCGGGTGCTTCAGCGTCACAAGGTAAGAATATTCCCTCCAGCCCTGCCTTTTTA
>JBEKOT010000004.1:0-47682 GCA_049521495.1 Syntrophorhabdales bacterium
GTCCAGCCGCCCCAGAGACCCGCCGCTTCCCCGGCTTGACCGTTCGGGACAAATCTGTATAGAATTGACCGAGTGGAAGAAACCATCTCAAGGTTGGGTTACATCGGCGTAGTCATCGGCACGTTCCTTGAAGGCGAGACCACCATATTACTGGCAGCTATATTCGCAAAGCTCGGCTACCTGAAGCTGCGGCACGTGATGTTCTGGTCTTTCATCGGCACCTTCGGAGGGGATTGCTCCTTTTTCTTCCTGGGCAAGTTCTTCGGAAGGTCGCTCATCGAACGGTGCGAGTTCCTCCGCAACAAGGCGGACACCTCCCAAAGGATTATCCGCCAGTACGGCCACCTGATCCTCTTTATCATGAGGTTCCTGGCGGGTTTCCGGTCGATCATCCTCCTTCTTCTCGGATGCGCGAACCTGAGGGCGGACCGGTTCTTCCTAATCGACGCGGCATCGTCGGCGGTCTGGTCGGTTCTGATATCAATGCTCGGCTACAGCTTTGCCAACGTGGTCTATATTTTTGTAAGCGATACCAAGGGTTACGAGAAAATCATCATCCCTCTCGCAGTAATCGCCGCAGTGGCTATAATAATCTTTTACCGGCACGTGATAAGAGAAAAAGAAGAGGAGCAACTGAATGGAGATTGACCCCAAGTTCCGCCGCGAGCTGACGAAAAGGTTCGAGCTGGAATCGATGAGACGGGAGGCCGAGGTAACGGAAAACTGGAGAAAAGACCTGGAGGCCGTTTACAGGAAAAGGCACGAGAGCATGGCCTCCCTTCTCATCGAGATCAAGGCGCTCCTGGACCGTATGCAAAACAGGGTGAGGACGCTAACAGAGATCGTCAAGGAGGAGGGGCGCAAATGAGATATACCCTTTTAGCTTCGGCCATACTGATCCTGGCCGCCTCCAGCCTTGCCGCTCAACCTCCCGCGCCCCACAAGAAACCCTTCTACCAGGAGAAAAAGGTCACAGACCTTGAAAAGGAGCTGGACAGTCTGAAAAGAGAGGTGGCCTTCCTGAGAATGGCGCCCCTTCCCGAGCGGCTGACTCTCTGTGACAGGACCATACCCCTTGCGAACACCGACGTGAGAGAGTCCTTCGAGCGGGAGTTCTACCAGTTTCTCGAGAACAGGGGGCTCCTGACTATACTCGTGAAGCGCTACGGCAAGTTCCTCAAGGTCGTTTCGGAGGAGATAGACCGGGCGGCCATGCCGCCCGACCTTATCTATCTTGCCCTCGCGGAAAGCTACCTCAACCCCAGGGCCGTTTCGAAAGCCAATGCGGGCGGGTTGTGGCAGTTCATAAAGGATACGGGCAAGAAGGAGGGCCTTTTCATAAGCGATTCCATCGATGAGCGGTACAGCGTCACGAGGTCGACCAAGTCCGCCCTAGGATACCTGAACAAGCTGCACAACGAGTTCGGCGACTGGCTCGTGGCGATGGCCGCCTACAATGCGGGCGAGGTAAGGGTGAGGGAAGCCATACAGAACCAGAACACACGGGACTTTTTCGAGATGTTCCTGCCCGAAGAGACCGAGAGGTACGTGTATCGCATAGCCGCCCTGAAGGAGATCCTGGCCAACCCCGCCAAGTACGGCCTGCCTATCGAGAAAGGGGATTATTACAAGCCTTACGCGGTGGTCGAGGTCACAATCGACGTTGAGAAAGAGACCCATACTGCCCGCCAATACAACCTGCACATCCGCAGGTACAGGCTCCCCAGGGGAGTGTACCGCCTCTATATACCCGTTGAGAAGAAAGAGACCTTCCTGAAGCGCCTGGGCACGTGCCCGGGGGTCACCCTCGGGAAAGACTCGCCCTAGGCTGCGCCGGCCGAATGAGTTGTTCGCCATAGTGAACACGGTTCTTTTTGACCATGCTCTTTTTCACAAAATTCTCCTTGACAGGACAGCGGTATTTAAGTATATTTCAGAGTGGGTTAACGTTCATGGTAGTGAAAGGGCCGAAATACCTTCACGCCGGGCAAAGGACTCCGGTCATCATGGAGAACGGCTTCCGCTTTCCGGCGATGGAAAGAATCGGCCCTACGAAAAGTTTTGAGTCAACTGCAATGTATGCGGTATAATTGAGGGGGCAGCCGTGTCAAAAACCATAATTGTATGTCCCTTCTCGAAGGCGGCGTGCAGGGAATGCGCCATTTACAGAGGTCGCCATGTCGAGTTATGCGCAGCTTCCCGGCGGCCGGCGAACGGGACGAACGTGGAGAGGCCAAGGGTTAAGAGCAGTGCCGTGTTCACCTGCTGGGATTTCCCGGACATCGGGGAGAGCCCCGGCAGGATGGTGAACATCGAAGACTTCATTGAAAGGAGAGGCATATGATAAGTGATTTTACTTACCTCAGACCCGGCAGCGCCAAAGAGGCGCTCCAGATGCTGTCGAAGCACCAGGAAGACGGCAAGATTATCTGCGGCGGCCAATCGCTCCTCATAATCATGCGCCAGGGGCTTGTGACACCGGAATACATGATCGACATCAAGAGGCTCGACGAGCTGAGCTACATCAGGTTCGACCAGAAGAAAGGCCTCAGGATCGGCGCCACGACCACGCACCGCGCCATCGAGAAATCAGCGCTGATAAAGGATAAGTACCCCGTCCTCGTCGAGATGGAAGAGAAGCTCGCTTCCATCCAGGTACGCAACTGGGGAACGATCGGCGGAAACCTCGCCCATGCCGACGCGGCAGGGGACCCGGCCCCGGTGCTCACCGCGATGGGCGGGTCCGTTAAGGTCGCTTCGGCGTCGGGAGAGCGCGTCATCCCCCTCGACGAGTTCTACACCGACCTGTTCGAGACTGCAATGAACCACGACGAGATGATCGTCGAGGTTATGGTGCCGCCCCGCCCTCCGAAATCGGGGACGAAATACCAGAAGTTCAACCTCCTCGACTCGGACCAGGGAATCGTGGCAGTGGCTGCCACCATCACCCTTAACGGCCGTACATGCAAAGACGCGCGCATCGTCCTCGGGAACGCCGCCACGATCACCATGAGGGCAAAAGAGGCGGAGAAGGTCCTGATCGGCGCGGCATTGAGCGATGCGGTCTTCGAAAAAGCCGGAGAAGCGGCAGCGGCAGAGTGCCAGCCCGTGGCCGATATCCACGCTTCCGAAGAATACCGGCGTCATCTCATAAAAATCCTTGCCAAGAGAATGGCAAAAGCAGCCTGGGAACAGGCGAAGATTTCAGGCTGACAAGGAGGGTGCCATGGAAAGACAGTTGATACGTCTCAACGTTAACAATCAGGACTATGAGATCTACATAAACCCGAAGACCCTTCTCGTAGAGGCCATCAGGGACCATATAGGGCTTACCGGCACGAAGAGGGGCTGCGACACCGTCTCGTGCGGCGTCTGCACGGTCATAGTCGACAACATGGCCGTCAAGGGCTGCTCGGTGCTCGCGGTCCAGACGGAAGGGAAGAAAATACTCACGGTAGAAGGCCTGGAAGTGGACGGCAAGCTTCAGCCTATCCAGAAGGCGTTCCTCGACGAGGGCGCCTTTCAGTGCGGCTTCTGCACGTCGGGGATGCTCATGTCCGCTACTGCATTTCTGAAGGAAAGCAAAAAACCGACAGAGAAACAAATCAGGGACGGTATTGAGGGAAATATCTGCCGTTGTACCGGCTACAATAGCATCGTTCGCGCCATCGATGCAGTTGCGAAGGGCAAATATACGGAGGACAAATAATGAACAAGTATACCGTAATCAATCCGCATGAACCGTTCAGGGTACTCAATACCCACGTCCACAACGTCGATGGCTGGGCGAAGGTGACCGGCCGGGCCACCTACACCTTTGACGTTAAGCTGCCCGGCATGCTCTACGGCAAGATACTGAGGAGCCCCCACCCGCACGCAAAAATCAAAAACATCGACTTCAGCAAGGCCATGGAGCTCGACGGGGTCAAGGCCGTAGTAACCGGCAAGGACACCCTCGGCGTAAAGCAGGGCATCTGGCGGCGCTACAAGGACCTCTGCGATGAGGCCATACTGCCCGTCGACAAGGTGCGCTACATCGGCGAGCCGGTCGCGGCCGTCGCGGCCGTGACGGAAGAGATCGCCGAAAGGGCCATAGACCTCATCGAAGTGGACTACGAGGTTCTCCCCGCTGTTTTCGAGCCTCTCGACGCAATAAAGAAGGATGCGCCGGAGATCCATGAGGGCTTCGAGCGGAACATCAACGTTACGCGCCATATCGAGTGGGGAGACGTGGACGAGGGCTTCGAGGAAGCCGACTACATCAGGGAAGACTGGTTCCGCTGCGGCGGCCAGGCCCATATGTGCATGGAGACCCGCTGCGCAGTGTCGAGCTACACGCCCGACAAGAAGCTTACCATCTACCACTCCAACCAGTCTCCATACTACATGCAGGGTCTAATGGCGGGCGTCCTCGGCATGAGGGAGGGCGACATCAGGGTTATCGGCCCTTACACCGGCGGCGGCTTCGGCGGCAAGTTCGAGCTCGACGGCGCAATCTTCTGCAGCACCATCCTCTCCATGAAGTGCTATAGGCCGGTCAAGATCGTCTTCACGAGGGAGGAAGACTTTATCGCGACGAAGCGCCGGACCCCCATGTTTTACTACAGCCGGACGGGCGTGAAGAAGGACGGCACGTTCTGCGCCAGGGAGGCGAAGGTCTTCACCAACGGCGGCGCCTACACGGGTATGGGCGCTACCGCCCTCTACCTTACCGGCTTCTTCCACTCCTTCCCATACGTATGGAAGGGCTACCGGTATGACGGCTACCGCGTCTACACGAACACGCTGCCTTCGACCTCGATGCGCGGCTTCGGCGCCCCCCAGGCCATGTGGTGCTCCGAGCAGCAGATCGAGTGGATCGCTGCCGATCTCGGCCTCGACCCTATCGAGATGAGACGGAAGAACGCCCACCAGGAGGGCACGATCCTGCCCGGCCAGGCAACGATCGCAAGCTGCGGCATCGACCAGTGCTTCGACGAAATCAAGAAATGGATCAAAAGCAAGGGCAAGCTTCGTGCAAACAGGTCCATCGGCATATCGGCCTGCGGCTTCATGTCGGGCGGTATCTTCAACTGGTTCGACACACCCTATTCGTTCTCATCGGCCGTGGTAACGATAAACCAGGACGGCACGGTGGAGCTCCACGTGGGCGCCCAAGACATAGGCCAGGGCTCCAATACGACAATGGCCATAATCTGCGCGGAAACCCTCGGCGTCAAGGTAGAGGACATCAAGGTCCACTCGGGCGACACGGACCACTGCCCTCCGGACCTCGGTGCGTGGGGCTCCAGGCAGACCCTGATGACGGGCAACGCCACGAAAATGGCTGCGGAAGACGCAAAGAAACAGCTCCTGGAGTTCGCCTACGCCCAGTCGGGCCTCAACATAGTCTACGACCTGGATATCAAGGACAGGTGGGTCCACGCTGTTGCCCGCCCGGAAAGGGGCTATGACTTCGGCGAGCTGGTGAAGAAGGCCCTCAGGGGAAAGGACGGCCAGAAGATCGTCGGCAGGGGCTACTACACGCCTCACAGAAAGGGGATGATATCACCCGCTTACAGCTACATGCTCCAGGGCGTCGAAGTCGAGGTGGACGAGGAGACGGGCAAGATCACGCTCGTCGACAGCATGACGGCCCACGACTGCGGCCAGCCCATCAACCACCTGGGCCTCATCGGCCAGCTCGAAGGCGCTTTCTCCATGGCGGCAGGTTACGGCTACCTCGAATACATGCCCTATGAGGACGGCAAGCTCATGAACCCGAACCTGGTCGACTACAAGATGATAAGGGCGCCTGAGATGCCTCCTGCGAACATTGCCGAGATCGACACCTACGAGCCGGAAGGGCCTTACGGCGCGAAGGAAGCAGGGGAAGGCCTCACGAACCCGACTGCTGCGGCCATCGGTAACGCCTTGTTCCACCGTTTCGGGGTCCAGATGAAGGAGTGCCCGATCCGGCCCGAGATGGTCGTGAACGCCCTGAAAGAAAAAGCGCAGAAGAAATAACTAAAGGAGGGATACCATGGCTTTAAGCGGTCCGATAATATGCCCCGTGTGCGGTAAAAAGGCGAAAACGGGCAGCGCCATAGACTGCGCCCGCCACATGTTCGGTACAGGCGACCAGCCCCACCGAAAATGGGTAGATGCACAGGTCGCGGGCCAGGGCCTGTCGTTCATCGACCTTCTTATAGAGCAGGCGACTACGCCCGGCAACAGGAGCTATGTCCTGCTCGGCGAGATAATCCAGAAGGACGCGGAAAAGAGAGAAGCCCAGAAAAAGGAATCCGAAAAGAAGTAGTCGGCGGGCACGACCAGAAGCGGAAGGAGGAACAGACAAATGATCATCGAAGGAAAATTCACTGTTAATGCGCCCATTAAGAAGCTGTGGGATACTCTCTTCGACGTAAAAGCCCTGGCCGCCTGCCTGCCCGGAGCCGAGAAGATCGAGCAGCTCGATGAGAAGACCTATGACGTAACGATGAAGCAGAGGGTCGGCATCGTCAAGGTAACCATGTCCGGGAAGCAGAAGCTGACCAAGGTCGATGCCCCCACGCACCTCGAGATGGAGGGCGAGGCCGAGGACAAGACAAAGCTGGGCCACATGAAGGACAAGGTGACGATGGACCTCAAGGAGCTTGGCGGCGGCGACGTGGAGATCTCTTACAGGATGGACGTGGGCATGGTGGGCAAGCTCGCCATGTTCGGAGACAGAATCATGAGAAGCAAGGCAAACGAGATCGAAAAGGAGTTCGTCAAGAACCTGCAGGCTAAACTGAAGGGCCTGGCATAACCTACCCTGCGGTAATTAGAAAAAGGGCCTGCGAATTCTATCCGCAGGCCCTTTTTCTCGCCCTTGCTGGCTCGCCCCTGCGGGAAGGCGGCATCACTTCAAAACAGCCCACGGCCCCGAACAAATGGAGGATATCATGAACGATCCGGAAAAAGCCAAATCAACTTTCAAAGAAGGTTTTTCCTGTTCCCAGGCGATCCTCTCGACGTTCTGCGAGAAATTCAATCTGGACAGGAATATCGCTTTGAGGCTTGCGGACAGCTTCGGAGGCGGCATGGCGCGAATGGGCCTTACGTGCGGAGCGGTAACAGGGGCCTTAATGGTCATCGGATTGAAGGAGGGCAGGACATCCGCAGGCGACGGCGAGGCTAAAGAGCGAACTTACCGGTTGGTAAGAGAATTTTTCACTAGATTCGAAAAGCGAAACGGGACTATTGCCTGCAGGGAGCTGCTGGGATGCAGTATCAGCACGGACGAAGGCTTGAAGTACGCCCAGGGCAAAGAGCTCTTCACCACCCTCTGCCCTAAATTCGTCGCTGACGCCGCCCAGATTCTTGACGAATTGATATGAGGAATGCCCGTACTCTTTGCTTCATTTTTTCGAAGGGGTTCTTTCTGTAAACCCGGAGGCTTCGACGCGCTTTCTTCTGATGGAACAGCTGAGCCGCCTTGATCTCGAAGCGAAACTCTTATCTTAGCGTTCGCCTGCCTTTTGGTTTTTTGCATACGATTTTTGATAGTTCGTCCAGGTAAGAGCCATAGTTTATGTCACTCCACTGGGATGGACCGACATCCTGGCTCACGGAACCATCTCTGAACCTGAGCTGACCCTCCACCCTTCGATACGTTTCATGACGGCAGTCGATCTCAAGGAGATTTACCAGCTCTCTTACCTTCTGAATCTCATCGCCGCTTACGCCTTTTATGCGAACCGCAACGACCGAATCGTCGCTCCTGTGTTTCACGCTCGCATCATCGTAGTAGAAGCGATCATTCACGGGGGTGCTAAAGAATTGCTGCCAGTCAGCGTCCTGCCCGTGGACAGATACGGAATACAGGGCCCAGACAAGGGTAACGACGGATTGGAGAAGCAGGCGATGCGCTATTCTTCTTTTCATGGCCTTATCACTCCCAGAGAATTGGCTGCCGTTTCAACTCTTCTGTATAACCAAACAAGATTAATAATAATCTTGACATAATATCGAACGTTTGGTATATAGTCAAGAGAGAAAAATAAGAGGGGCAACGGGGTATGGCTGAACGTAGACAGTCGTTAGAGGGTGAGACTCCCCAAAAATTGATCGATGTGGCCATTGAGTTATTTGCCGCAAACGGGTTCAAGGGGACGTCCATCAGAGATATTGCAGGACTGACCGGGATGACCGTCTCGACCATCTATTACTACTTCGGGAACAAGGATGGGCTTCTTTCAGCCATTCTCGAACATTCCTCGAAGCATCTCGTGGAAAAACTCCGGGCGGCGTGCGCAATGGACCTTGAGCCGCTGGAGCGATTCAAGGAACTCGTGAGGACCCACCTCGGTCTGGTAGAGGTGCATAAGAAAGAAGCAAAGATATTTTTTCTTGACGAAGAGCAGCTCTCCCCAGAAGGCAACAAGCTCAACAAGCAATTCCAGATAGACATCCTGGGGCTATACCGCAGGGAATTGGAAGCCATGAAATCAGCCGGACACATACATTACAAGAACCTGACCATCCTCGCCTTCAACATCCTGGGCATCATCAACTGGCATTTACGGTGGTATCGGCCGGAGGGCAAGTTGACTCTCGATCAGATCAACCAGGAAGTACTTATCTTTATACTCCGGGGGATTCTCGGCAGTCCTGCCGAATGAAGGGCTCGGCTGACGGCTTCTCACACGCCCGTTGGAGTGTGAGCCGATTTCGGCTTGAGGAAGCACGTGACGACGAGACCGGCGAGGCTGGAGAGGGCTATGATAAGGATGGCATGGTGGAACCGGCCTGTCTTCGCGACTGCAAGTCCACCCAGATAGACCCCCGCAGCCCCCCCGAAAGTGGCAAGACCGCCCAGAAGGCCAAGCATCCGCGCCACAATGGACAATGGGTAGGCACCTATCACTAACGCGATCATCGACGGGCTTGTGAACGGTATGCCCCAGCCGGCGCCGAGAAGACAAACGGTGAGGAAGAACAGGCCGCCGTACACCGACGGTAGAAGGATCAAATAGGAAAAGAGCGCGCTTAAGGTAAAACCGGCGGCGAGGACGAGGCGGAAATTGCCCCCCGCGACCTTATCTAGAAAAACACCGCCGGCTAGGACGGCAAATATACCTACCAGGGTAAGCGCTAAGGAGAGTTGACCGGAAAGCACAGGCTCGAGGCCGACCCCCATTGGTGATGGGGCGGAGAGGTACGCCGGAACGAGGGCATAAAGTGAATGCATCCCCCAGGCGTTAAAAAAGAAGACTGCTGCCCCCAGCCAGGTAACGCGGGAAGAAAGGGCATTTCGGAAGAGAGTCGATAACTCCGCACTATCTCCTTCCGGCGGCGCCGCCGGGACGGCCGTAATATTAGGCTTTTTGCCGCGTATAAATATACTGAGCACTATGCCGAGCCACCCAGGGATCGAAAGGATAGAGACCCCGAGTTGCCAGCTTCCGGTAAGCTTCCAGATGATCGGAGAAGCAACAAGCCCTACGGCAGCGCCAAGGGATAGCGAGCCCATCATGAGCCCGCTTGCCAAGCCCTGCTGCCTTTTAGGGAACCAGAGACCGGTTATCGGTCCTACGATTACCATAGCGAAGGCCGGTGCTATGCCCTGTATCACCCGCACGACTATAAGGGCGGTGAAGCTGCGAATGAACGGAACGAAAAGCATAGGCACGACCGAGAACAAAAGACCCAAAGCAAGCGCCGCCTTCGTGCCGTATCTGTCACACACGAGGCCGGCGAAAAAGAGGGCGACTGCGGTGACAATATAAGTGGTCGACACGAGATGCATAGCAGTCCCGATGTCGATCTTGAAATCACGGGCGATATGTCCGATCAGCGGTGCATAGGCCACTATGTTTGTGTAGCATGACATAATGGCAAGGCAGGCTACAGATAGAACGTACCAACGATTTTCCGGATAAGCCTTCCCGTCTTCCACGGCAATCTCCTGCCACTTCATCTCGAAAAAATGTGGACGGTGCAGGCGCGCGTGTCGCCCTCCTTGTTGCCGCCCATGATCTGGGCAAGACCCACTCGCGCCTTTTCGACCTGCCTTTTTCCCGCCTCGCCGCGCAACTGCCAGACGATCTCCACTACCTGCGCGACACCGGATGCACCCACCGGGTGCCCCCGGGAGAGCAAACCGCCGCTCGGGTTGACCGGTATCCGGCCGCCTAACGCCGTTATCCCTTCGTCTATCAGCCGCCCGCCTTCCCCCGGCCGGCAGAGGCCGAGGCCCTCGTAATGGAGGATCTCCGAGATCGTGAAGGCATCGTGGACCTCTACGACATCGAGGTCTTCCGGACCGAGAGATGCCATGGTGTAGGCCTTGCCGGCGGCCCGTTTTTCAACCTCCCAGCTCGTGAAATCCCGTTGATTCTCGTAGATGCCCGTCGCCAGAACGGAAGCCAGGATCCTGACAGCCTTTCCTTTCGCCTTGACAGCCTTTTTCCTGGAACAGACAATGAGGGCGGCTGCGCCGTCGCTGTTGGGGCAGCACGAGTACAGGGTGAGGGGATCGGCTATCATGGGGGAATCGAGGACTTCCTGCACGGTAAACGTTTTCTGGAACTGCGCGTAGGGATTGAGAGTGCCGTTCATATGGTTCTTTACGGAAACCTTTGCCAGTTGTTCCCTGGTCGTTCCGTAAAGCTCCATGTGCTTCTGCGCAATAAGGGCAAAGCAGCCGGGGAATACTTCGCCCAGCTTCACCTCCAACTCGCCCGCTCCCACATCGAGGAACGTGCCCTTCGGCATCACGACCTTCTCTGTCCCCGCAACAATGACCATGTCGTAGAGGCCGCTAGCGACCGACACCCATGCCTGATGAAGGGCGGTCGAGCCGGTGGCGCAGGCGTTCTCGACGTTCACGATAGGAACGGAATTGATGCCCACTTCCCAGAAGACGTTCTGGCCCACACTCGTCTCTCCCTGCAGCACGGGCCCGAGGGCGTTGCCGCAGTACCCGGCCTCTATCTCCTTCGGCTGCACGCCGGCGTCCCTGAGCGCGGCGAGGCAAGCCTCGCCGCCAAGATCCCTCAAGCTCCGGTCCGGATGCTTGCCGAACACGGTCATGCCCACGCCTGTGATATAGACATCCCTCATTGAGACACCCTCTCGCGCACAGGTTTGTATTTATACCCGATAACCTGCTTCTGCTCATGGCTGGTCCTTATGGGCTCGATAACGAGCTCCACTTCCTGCCCGGGCCGGATAAGCGCCGGATCGCAGCCGGTAAAAAGGGCAAACACCCGGACGCCTTCGGCAGGCACGTCGACGTAGCCGAAGGCATACGGCGCTTTTATTCCTGAGGGTGAGTCTACATGGACTACTGTAGAGGCGTATACGACGCCCCGTCCGGGTAGTCTTACCTCCTCCATCACGTCGTTGGCGCCGCAGTGCCTGCACCGCGTCCTCGCCGGAAAAAATACGGCATTGCATTTGCTGCACCGGGCTGCGAGGAGAAAGGGTTTTTCTCCTTCTTTTAGCGGATAGTCGAAGAGGCCGGGCTGGACCAAAACAAAGTCTTCGTTTGGCTGTCCCTCGTCTGTAGTCTGTATACCCCTCTTCTCAGACACGCTTGCTCCTTCCCGCCCAGTAAGGCTCTCTGAGGACGTTCTTCGTCACCTTTCCGTTCGCGTTTTTGGGCAATTCACCGATGAAGACCACCCGCTTCGGTTTTTTGTATCCCGATAGCCTCAATGCGCAGAAGTCGATGACCTCCTGCTCCTGAAGCCGGTAGCCCTGCTTGGCGACGACTGCGGCGCATACCGCCTCGCCGTACATGTCGTCCGGGATGCCGAAGACGGCCGCTTCAAGCACACCCTGATGGCGGGTGAGAACGTCCTCGATCTCCTTAGGGTAGATGTTTTCGGCCCCGCTGATGATCATGTCCCTCAGTCTGTCGACAATGGTGAAGTATCCGTCTCCTTCCACCCGGGCCACGTCGCCCGTATGGATCCATCCGTCTATAATGGTCGACCGGTTGGCTTCGTCCATCTTGAAGTAACCGATCATGCCGAGGGGCTTCTGGGCGCTTATGACCTCGCCCGTACCGCCGGCCGGCACGTCGTTCTCGTCCTCGTCCACGATGCGCAGATCGGCGTTGAACATCTCGCGGCCCGTGCACTGGGACCGCTCCTTGTGGTCCTCGGGCCGCAGCACGGAGACCATTCCCGTTTCCACCTGGCCGTACCACTGGTAGAAACCGACGTTCCTGAATACCTCCATCGCACCTTCCAAGGTGGCGGGGCTTATGGCCGAGGAGCCGTAATTTATCTTGTTGAGCGAGGAGGTGTTCCATTTAGAGACGTTCGGGTAGTTGATGAGCATGGTAAGCTGGGTGGGCACCCACATCGTCGTGGTAATGCGATAGCGCTCGACCGCGTCGAGCACCTTCTCGGCGTCGAACCCCTTTGACATGACTACCGCCGTCCCGCCGACCATCAGTGCCGGCTGGAGAACGCCGTTGAGTCCCCCGTTGTGGAAGAGAGGTATGCAGACGAGCGAAGTATCGTCATGCTTCAGGTCACCCTCGTAGATCATGCCCTCGAAAATCTCTATGTAGGAGGAGTGGGAGAAGAGAGTGCCCTTGGGGAAGCCCGTTGTCCCGCTCGTATACATGATGAAGGCCGGACTCGAGGGATCCACGGTGATCTGCGGTTCGGAAGCGGACTGTCCCTCCATAAGGTCCGACATCCTGATTGAATTCTCGCAGGCGCCCCCGTTTATGCTTACGAGTTTCAGGGGCAGCTCGAAGGAGGGTCTCGCCTGCCCGATTAGCTCCGCGAACTCTGCCCCGTAGAAGAGCAATTTTGGCTCGCTGTTGTTAACGACGTAAACAATCTCGTTTTTCTTGTATCGGAAGTTAATGGGGACAACCGTTGCGCCGGTTTTCACGATCGCGTATACGATCAGGGGATATTCCAGGCAGTTGAGCGCCAGGATCGCCACTTTGTCGCCCGGTCCCACGCCGAGGCCGGCAAGGCCTCGGCTCAGGCGGTTCACCTCTCCGTTGAGCTGACCGTAGGTCATTGACCTTTCATCCATAATGAGACACGTCTTGTCCGGATGCCGTTTCGCGTTCAGGCGGATCACGTCTCCAATTACCCGCATCGATAGCCCCCTTCAACAATCATCCCGTCTCACGCCGTCTACACGAGCCATTTCGCTATCATTGTCGGTGCATGTCCGCCTGCCCCTATAGTTATCCATGCCTGGATCATGTCTTTCCTGAAAAGACCCTGCTCCGAGAACTCGGCGAGGTTGACGGGCACGACCGCGTTCGACATATTTCCGTACTTGTTCCACGTATGCATCCACTTGTCTTTGCTCACGCCTTCTTTCTCGGCCCCCCATATCCAGACGTCGTAAAGCATGTCTGCGGGCTGGTGGAAGATGATGGCGTCGAGATCCTTCAGGGTAAGGTTGGCCCGCTCCAGAGCCCCCTTGATGCCGTCGATGCCGAACCTTTCACCCACCTTCTGCCACCACATCATGAACTCGGGCGTGCCGTAGCCATAGCAAGTGAAGGAAGGCTGAGGTGGAGCGCCGGGCAGGTCCGGAAAATCGGGCGCCTTCGGTTTGGCCCCGCACATATCGTAGGTCTCCGGCCAGGTACGGTTGTAGATAGAGAGGAACTCGCACTTAAGGTTCTGGGACGAGATTATGGCGGCCGCTCCGCCGTCGCCCATCAAGGCGAATTGGGCGTTCGTGAGGTCCGTCCGACACTGTCCCCCTATGGTCTCCCACGCTGCGGCCATGACAATGAGCACCCTTTTGTATTTGCCTGCTTTCACGAGGTTCCACGCGACCTCGCACCCGTCTACGAAGCTGGCGCAGGCATTGCTTATGTTGAGCACCGGCACCTCGACCGGAAAATTCAGCTTCCAGTGCACGTATCCGCCTACCATGGGCACTGTATACTTGCCCCCGCAGTTATTCGAGATAATGTAGTCGATGTCCAAAGGCTTGAGACCCGCCTTGTCGAGCACCTTTTTCGCCGCGTTCAAAGCCAGTATCTCTGCTGCGTCCTCGTTCCTGAACCTCCTGATTTCCTGGGGAAAGTGGAAGCTCTGTCTAAGGAAATCGGGCAGTGTAGGCAGAAGATACTCCTGGTCCTTGGCGGTGACCACGTCACCCTGCATGTCCATTGCAACCGCCTCAAGTCCTATTCTCATACGCTCCTCCTTGATTAATCGGCCTATAGTCGTTATGCGAGCATGCCTCCGTCCTGGACGAACACCTGGCCGGTGACAAAACCGGAGGCATCCGACGCGAGGAAGGCAGCGAGCGGTCTTATCTCGCCCGGCTCCCCGAACCGCCCGAGGGGTATGCGGGGAAGGATCAGTTTCTTGATCTCTTCCTGCACCTCCGGCGGGATGCCAAGCCCGACAGGTCTTGTATCGTGCAAGCCGGGTGCTATGGCGTTGATCCTGATGCCGTCCTTTGCGTAGGCCATGGCCGCGTGACGGGTGAGGCCGATGATCGCAGCCTTCGTCGCGGCGTAGACCAGCGTGTCGGGTGCATAACCGCCGGGAAGGCCCGCGATCGATGCCGTGCTGATGATGGCACCTTTCTTTTGCGCGAGCATGGCGGGGATGGCGGCCTTCATGCAAAGGAAGGTCCCTCTCAAATTGACCGCGACAACCGCGGCCCAGTCCTCGTATCTCATCTCGTGAGCCGCTCCGGGCCGTGTAATGCCCGCGTTGCAGAAAAGGACATCTATTCTGCCGAAATGCGTAAGAGCGGTCTCGATCATCCTCGCTACGTCATCGGGTTTTGACACGTCCCCCTGGACGGAGGCTGCCCGCGCCCCGAATTGTGCGACCTGCCTTACGGTCTCTGCTGAAAGCTCGCTGTCGATATCGTTGCAGACCACGTCCGCCCCGCACTCTGCCATGGCCAGACAGTATTCCCGCCCGAGGCCGTGTCCCCCCGCGGTCACCACAGCCACCTTTCCCGTGAGGTCGAAGAGATCGAATAGTTTCATGCCGTTATTCCCCCATCTGTCGAGAACACCTGGCCCGTGACATAGCTCGATGCGTCGGATGCCAGGAAGACCGCCAGCCCCCTGATCTCGGCAGGCTCGGCAAACCGGCCCATAGGGATGGACGGCGAAACCGTTTTCTTCAGTTCCTCTGTCTGCTCGTCCGTGAGGCCGAGACCGACGGGCCGGGTATCATGGAGCCCCGGGGCAATGGCATTTATGCGTACGCCTGTCGGCGCGTAATGGACCCCGGCATTCCTCGTGAAGCCTATCATGCCTGCCTTCGTGGCGCCGTAGCAGTATGAAAGAGGGGCCGAGCCGGCTTTTATGCCGGCGACCGAGGCCGTGCCGATGATCGATCCCTTTCCTTTCTTCAGCATCATGGGGAGTACGGCCCTGACGCAGAGGAACATGGACGTCAGGTTCACGTCCACGACCCTGTCCCACGCCTCCACGGAAAGCTCATGGAGCGGAACCAGCGGGTTGACGATGCCGGCGTTGCAGAAGAGGATATCGATGGCGCCCAGCTTATCGACCGCGCTTCTCACCATCTGCTCCACCTCCTCCGGCTTTGACACGTCCGCCCGGATGGCCGCCGCCCTGCGGCCGCGTCTCTCCACAAGTGCCGCCGTCTCTTCGGCAAGGGTAATATCGATGTCGTTACAGGCGACATCGGCGCCGAACTCGGCCATCGCAAGGCAGTACTCCCTTCCGATGCCGTGGCCGCCGGCCGTCACGAGAGCGACACGGCCGGAAAGATCGAAAATTCCGTGAGTGACCATAGATCCTCCCATATCATTCACTTTCCGTTGTACTCGTAGAAGCCTCTGCCGCTTTTCATGCCCAGCCATCCGGCTGTTACCATCTTCCGAAGAAGGAGCGGCGGGGCGAACTGGGCGTCTTTCGACTCGTTGTAGACCGCCTCCGCGCCGAGAAGGACGGTGTCGAGACCTATCGCGTCCACCATCGCCAGGGGCCCCAGGAACCATCCCATGCCCTGGCTGAATATCCTGTCGATATCCTCCTTCGAGGCCTGGCCCGCCTCAACCATGCGTATGGCGTTCAGAAGGAGGGGCGTGATGAGCCGGTTAGCGATGAACCCCGGTATATCAGGAGCGACGACACTGCCCTTGCCGAGGGACCGGCTGAAATCAACCGCACACTCTACCGTCTTCTCGCTGGTTGCGATGGTCTTTACTATCTCGGCAAGGGGGAAGGCCAGCGGGTTCATGTGGATGCCGACGACCCTGTCCGGCCTCTTCGTGGCCATGGCAATATCGAGCACGGAGAGGACCGATGTATTCGTTGCGAGGATCACGTCTTCAGGGCATATGGCGTCGAGGGCGGAGAATATCTTCTGCTTCGTCTCCATGCGCTCTGTCACCGCCTCGATTACGAGATCGCATCGGCTGAACGCGTCGAGATCGGTCACTCCCGAGATGCGGCCGAGCACGGCCTTGCCCGCCTCCGCCTGAAGCTGGCCTCCCTTCACCGCCTCTTCCAGCCTCATCCGGATCATGGCTATGCCCCGTTCGAGCAGCTCCCGGTTCACCTCCGAGCAGAGAACGTCATAGCCGTTCGCGGCACAGAGCTGCGCATACCCTCCGCCCATCAGCCCGCAGCCAACAATGCCGACCGTCTTTATCGATTGCCGGGGTGTGATTTCATGACTATCCATTGCTGTCCTCCTTTCTCGAGTCTGCTCCATATGATCCTTCGGACCTCGGTATTATGGGCAATTCGAGGTATGACGGACATTCGGCATAATGGAACAGCGTGATCCTCGGTGTTGTCGTGGCTTGATCGGCCGGGTCGTTGCGCGGTGAAAGCGCGGGATTGAGGTCGTGGGAAGGCCAGTCCGCGGACGCAATGGAAAGCCCTATACGATGCCCCTTGGCGAACACCCAGGAGGTGGGATAAAGATCGAACAGGAGCTCGACCGCCTTCCCGTCGCGAAAAACATCGGCCAGGTAATCGCCCTTGCGAAAACCATGGCAGGGGAGATCGGGCGCCACGCGCGATACGTTTTCGGCTAGCAGTCTGTGGCAAAAGCCGGCCCTCGCCATGCCTTCGGTCACGTAGAGCGCCTCCCCCTCCCGATCGATGTCTTCTAGGTAAACAAAGAAATCCGCGTCTCTTCCCGTCGATGCCACCCAGAGCCGGATGACCGGATGACCGGTTACTTCCTGGTCGTCATCGAGGGGCGGCGAGGCAAATGTGATGCACTTCCTGCGCTTCTCCGTTCTTTTGATTATCTCGTCGCCGAGCCAGGCGCCCGTCCAGCGGCTGTCGTTCTGAGCACCCTGTCTCGCATCGTGCGTGAGGTCTGCTTCATATTCATCCGCTCCCTCGCCGGGTCCTACCGGAGACAATGCGCCCTTCCCATGGAGATAGTACCGCGTCGGCGCCTGCCTGGCAAGAGGCCATTCCTTTTCCTCCCGGAAGCCTCCCCCGTTCATTACATATATGAGCACCGGGGGGTCGTTCGCAATGCCGTCGTCCATCCCCTTCAGATAACGATCGAAGAACCGGAGGCGTTCTTCTCTAAGGCGTGCCGCAATCACCGCCGGGTCTTCCCCGAAATGGCGCAGATAAGGCCCGACCATGGGGACGCCAAACAGGTCAAGAGACCCGTGAGTCAGCGGGAGAAAGAGCAGGCGCGAAGGATTGGTGGCGCGCAGCGAGCAGTACCATTGCGCTGTTCCACGACTGAACAGGTCGAACCATCCGCCCACGTTGTAGACAGGTATCGCAGACTCTCTCAGGCGCTCGAGCGATCCGCCGGCGCCGATATCAATCCAGGTGTGCCCTCCTGCGCCGCAGCGGGAGTCGCTGAACCGTGCGGCAGGGGCCCACTCCTTGATGTCTTGGTTGAGGAGGTGTTCCTTTATAGCGTTATAGTAAACGTTGTCCCGCTTTACGCCGTCCCTGTATGCGGGAGGGCCGAAGACGAAGAAGGGCGCCCCTGGCGGGTAAAGGGGGATCTCGTCGCTCAGTTCGCCGTCGCCGTCTTCGTCTGTGACAGGAGCTGGGGGCAGGATGGGCATGCCTGCCGGGCCGTCGGCGATGTATGCCGCCCTGTCGAGGAAATACATGAGTCCGGACCATATTTCTATCATCTTGCGTCGATAGATGCCTGCCGAATACGCGATGCCCTCGGCGAAGCCGTCGAATCCGCCCATCTCCGGCATTATGCACTTCAGGGCCCCGGGTCCTTCGGCAGCAACGGCAAACTGCGACCAGGCGGCGTAAGAGCCGCCGTACATACCCACATTTCCGCTGCACCAGGGCTGTCTCTCTATCCAGTCCACAATCTCTTTTCCGTCCTTTCCCAGTTGCGGACTCATATCGGCCCTGGAGCCATAAGAAGCGCCGCTCCCTCTCATGTCGGCGATCACGATAGCATATCCGTGAGAGGTGAAGAAACTGATAAAGGATGGCGAGCCGCCCACCGTGGTCGAAAGCTGGCCGGTCTGAGGGTCTATGACGGCGCGCGAATACGGATGATAATTGAAAAGGACAGGGAAAGCGCTTTCTCTTCCCTCTTCCCGCGGCGTATATACATCCACGGCGATACGCACGCCGTCGGACATTGGGATGTAGCAGGAAGATCGGAAATAAGTCTCTGCCCCTGTCATCTTGTCACAGGTTAATACGGCTTATCAGCGGGGCACCGCCGCCGACGAGGAGGCGGTCTCCCGTCATATAGGAAGACAACTCCGATGCAAGGAATAGGGCAGCCCCGGCTATCTCTCCGGGACTTCCTACCCTTTGCATCGGGGCGATTGTTTTGCCGATCTGTCTAAAGAACTCTTCCTTGTCGACGCCGGGAGGCACGATGTGATTGAAAATATCGGTACGTATGGCGCCCGGCAGGATAGCGTTGACGGTAATATTGAACGGGGCCAGCTCCAGCGCCAGGTCGAGCGTAAAGCCGAGCATGCCTGCCTTCGATGAAGAATAGTGGATAAGGGGTGCAGGCGGCGCAATGGCTGCCATAGATGAAATATTGATGATCCTGCCGTAACGGGCCGCCTTCATTGAGGGTACGACCGCCTTGGAGCAGAGGAACGCTCCTTTTAGGTTTATGCCCAGGACGCGTTCCCAGTCCTCCTCCGTGATATCGGTGATCGACCGGGGTAGGCCGCCGGGTATGCCCGCGTTATTGACAAGGATATCGATGCGGCCGAGCTCCCGGACGACTCTCTCCACCATGTCGGCCACCTCGGCCCCCTTCGAGACGTCGCAGACGACGGGAAATGCCTTTCCGCCGCTTTTGACGATCTCGCCCGTTGTCTTGGCCGCCTCTTTTTCGAGGGTATCGGCGATCACGGTCGTGCATCCTTCTTCTGCGAACTTGACGGCAATGCCCTTGCCTATCCCTTTAGCGCCACCCGTGACGATGGCTACCCGGTCCTCAAGCAGCACGTCGCACCTCCTTCAGGCACTTCTATTTGCCCTTCTTTATCATCCCCTCGAGGCTCATATCGCCCCTTCTCAACCAGGTTATCGGCGTGATGAAGGGAGTCGCGCAGGAGCTGTGGAGGTCCACGTGGTCCCGGCTTATGACGAAGGTCTGCGTTGTCATGCCCATTTCAGGTACGAACGTCGTGAACGTGTCGTTCGTCCGGTAAAGCCTGCCCTTCTGATCGTAGTTCTCGATATGGTAGAGGACGAAGTTCTCCTTGTCGAAGTAGAGCAGCCTCGAGCTGTAAACATAGTTCTTGTCGAGCTGGGTCATCTTGATCACGTAGAGCGGCCTGCGCTCCATCTCGACGTTCTTCAACTCCAGCCCCTTCTTCGAGCTTAAGTATATCGAGCCGTCCGTCGAGAACGGCACGAGGTACTCCCGCTCGCCCACAAGCTCGATCTTGTACGGGTACCTGTTCGGGTTGAGCGTGTTGAACCCGCTGTTGTCGTCGTAGATGATATCCTGGCCGCCGACGGCATCCTGCGTATCCGTCGCGCTCATCCTCCTCACCCTTCTCAGGACGTTCACGTATACCTGAAAGAGGTCGAAATCGGCCGGGTTCTCGTAGCTCACGATACTGACCGCGGTACCGTACTGGTCCCTGGGGGCAAGGTAGCTGAGCATTACGGCGCTCTGCTCTTTTCTGCTTTTGGCCCGCTCGTCGAAATAGCCCAGAGGAGCAATGGCGCAGCGGCCCTGGAGACGGACTGTTTTTATCTCTATCAGGCCGTTGAAATCCATCTTCATGTGACTGTTGAATCCCAGGAAGAAGCCGACGGAGTCGGAGCTCTCCGCACACCAGTAATTCTTGAGCCAGTTGTAGACGATCTGCTGCGCCTTGAACGGTCCTGAGGGGCGGGGAAAGGGGATGCCGGACTCGTAGCTCGAGGGTATGATGTATCCCTTGCTGTCGAGCTTTGTCTTCCCCTCGTTCCTCTTCGTGGCTTCGGCTACCGGCAGTTGATAATAGAACTGGCGGGTGGGGATGAGGGTCATCTCGGGAAAATTGCCTAGCCACGGAGGAGCGCCCGGCTTGAAGAACTTATCCCTGAAATACGGGATCATAAGCTCCTTGAGCCCCGGCATAGTCTCCATATCTTTATAGGTGTACTTGCCCGGCTTTATCTCGGGTGCGATTTTGCCTACTACCTCGGGCGCGGCAAATCCCACCACTTCTTTCCAAGCCTTCTCCATGGTAGGAACATCCCATGATAGCTTCGCGTATACGTCGGGGGGAAGGACCTTCTTGTAGCTCAGGTCCTTGTAAACCGGGCGGGGATCGTCCATAGCGCCTTTATGTTTCAGGTACGTCCCTGCGTCCACCTTCTGGTAGTCGGCGGCCTGCAAGCCTCCTGCCAGCATTGCCAGCGATAGGGACGGCAGGAAAAAGCATTTCAATACGCTTCGCACTTTCATACTCTCCTCCTTTCCTTCGGCTTTCCGAGAGCCGCGGTTATCCGAACTTATAGCTTATCTTGAAGTATACCTCGTCCTTGTCGTGGAACGGCTCGAACCCCTGGCCCTGTATGCTCCCGCTGAATGTCATGACCCCTAACGAGAAGTGCCATTTGTTGCTGTAGTCATAGACCACCTGGTACCTGAAGAAGTTAGACCGGTTCGTCAGGTCCCTCATCCAGAAGAAGGAGGGGACCAGCTTGTTGTGGAGGTAAGAAGTGGTGATCATGAGGCTAGTCAGGTAGTTGTTCTCATAAAGCGGCCCTCCAGGCGTCTGGAGCGTGAAATCTGTGCGGTCGGGATAATTCATGATGCGTCTGTCCGTGAACTGTGGAGATATGGTGAAATAGGCCCGGGGGTTCAGCACGGGTATCTTCACCTTCCAGTCCATGCCCGCTGCATACCGGAATTCGTCCCTGTGCACCCAGTCGTTGGTCGACGTCCACTCGGTGGCGCCGAACTCGTAGAAGGTCTCGAAGCGGAGGACAGGTGCGACACCACCCAGGAAGCTCGCCTTCAGCGGGGTGATGTCCCGGCTGAAAGTGCCGCCCACGAAGCGCATCAGAGGGTACTTCCCCGTGAAGTCGGGATGGAGCAGTAAGTTGCCGTTGGCCGCGGTCGTGAGGGGGTCCATGCCGGTCACCTTCGCCACCGGCATCTGGTCGAGGCCGTAAAAGCCGTTCAGGGTAATGATGGAGTCATGGATGACGCTCTTGATCCTCAGACCGTATTCGTATCCCGAGCTGTTGAAAGCCGTCGGCCTCTGGAAATCGAAGTTAGCAGAACCGACATTGGCTACTGCCCCGGGCGGGAAGGGCGGTGAAGGCAGCCCCGAGTTGATGTCGGGGGCCCATATGCCGCCGGCGTTGTTCCCCGGCTTTATGAACTGGTTGCCTACAAACTCTGCATTCGGGTTGAAGACCATCTCGACGCCCAGGTCCTGGATCCATGAAGGCTTGACCGGTACGTAATATTCCGCCTTGGCCATCCAAAGAGGAATGATCGTTGTTTCGAACTCCACATCGGCGAACCCACGCCTCCCGTCGAGGGGGTTTATCTGGTCAATCAGGCGGAAGCCGTCCATCTCGCCCCACGAGACGATCTGCTTGCCGAGACGGATATTCCAGTTCGGCGGCGTCCACGTGACGTGCGCCTCCTTCACGAGCTGCCAGTCCTTGTTGTCCATGTAGAGGTTGGAGCGGGAACTCGCAAAGCCTTTCGAGACCCAGTCGTTGTTGTTCGATTTGATGTCGTAGGCCCAGTCGGCCGTGAACATGCCCGAGCCGTAGAACTTCAGGTCGTCCCGGGGTTTGTAAGCGGTCTCGAGGAAGACGTTCGTAAGGGCCGATTCCAGGTCTTGCGGGGCGTCCAACCTGTTTTTACCGGTGATGTTGAAGGCTGCCCCCTGTGTAATATAACCCATAATGGTGAAGGGCCTGCCGCCTACGTCGTACTCGGCGGCAATACCTTGTCCGATGGCCAGGAGCGCTATTAAGACGCTTGCTATTACGGAAGCCAGAAACATTCTTCTCATAGTATTCCACCTCCCCCTTCTGAGGTATATCTATTTATGTAAAAGGGAACTTTTCCACCCTGTTCCCCATTGCCTCCTATTCATTACCGGGGACGGCGACGACTTCCGCCCCCGGCGCACGACTGACGTAGGCGTCGACGACTTCCCTCCGCCTCGATATAAACCTCGGTCTTATGAGATATATCATGAGGGGATGGAGGGTCAGGCTGAGAAGGACATTAGCGGCCATGATCAGCGAGAGAAAGAAGCCGACCTCGGCCTGAAACTTCATATCCGAAAAGAAATACCAGGTGAGTATCGGCAGCACGACCGTGATGCCCGTGTAGACAACTGCCTTTCCGCAGGTGCATATCGACTGCGAGATCGTTGCCGTCCAGTCTCCGTTCTGCGCCGGAAATTCCTCGATGCACCTGCTGTAGAGGTAGATCGCGAAGTCGACGCCCACTCCGGCGCCTATGGCGGCAACAGGGAGCGTATTAATGGAAAGGCCTATATTGCGAAGGGACATGTACGCGCCGGCCATGCCGTTCGCAAGGATCAGGGGCAGGGTGAGCATGAGGCCCGCCACGATGGACCGGTAAGAGAGCATGCAGAGGATGAATATCCCGAGATAGACGGCAAGGTCGATCATGATGTGGGAGCGCTTCATCTCCTCGTTGACCGCGATCTCCATGCCGATCCTCCCGCCTGCCAGCTTGAATTCGCCCTTGTCCAGCTTCATGGGTTCTGTCTTGAAGAAGGCGTAGGCTGCGTCGCGGATGCGAAGAAGGTTCGCAGAGGTGTGGTCCGAGAAAAAGAGCGTGATCTGGGCGCGCTCGAGCTGGTCGTCGATGAAGCGTCCCAGGGTGCTCCTGTTCGTATTCTGGCGCACGTAGCCCATGAGGCCGGTAAGCATCGTCTGGTCCCTGGGCAGTTGGTACCAGAGCTCGTCGCCGTCATGGAAAATGACGTTGGTCATCCTCACCGTGTCGATGATGGAGCAGGAAGACTTGTAGATGTCCGACAAGGTTCTTCTCATGTGGCGGTCGAAGGCCTCGAAGGTGTGGAGCACCGCCGGGTCGTAGACCGATTCTTTATGTCCCTCATAGAAGAGCATCAGGTTTTCCGAGGACGCGTCGAAGTTGTTGTTGATCATCGCCTGGTCCTGATTGTACCTGTGGCTGTCATAAAAGATGGGAGAGCCGGGGGTCGGGTCTCCTATCTTCAGCTTGCTCATCTCATAGGTGCAGAGGATAGTGAGAAGGATGATGGCGCCCCCCACGATCCAGCGGCCCTTGGGAGCAATGGAGAAACTGGTGATCCTCATCATGCCCCTTGCCTTCCAGTCCGTCTGGCACTTGTCCTTCGCCCATTCCGTGCTGTTTACCTTAAGGGGAACCAGGCTGCAGACGACGGGCACCATGAAGCCTGTCAAGAGGATCGTCGCCATCCAGAAGCTCATGATGATGGCAAGGTGGTGCATGAGCGCGATCTTCGCGATAAAGAGGACCAGGAACCCGGCCACGTCTGCGGCCACGGCCGCGAAATTGGGTATCCACATGGTGCGCATGGTCTCGTAGCACGCGCGGAGGCGGTCGCCTCCGCTCGCTTCCAGCTCCTCGAAATACCGGTACGCGATCTGATGCGAGTTGCCGATCATGCGCGCCCCTACAAGGAAGGCGAGGACATAGAGGAGGGGGTTGAAATTGACGCCGGTGAAGCCGATGAAGCCCAGGCCCCAGATCGTAAGGATGCCCGCATTGACGAGGGGCGAGATCATGCCGGGGAAGTTACGGAAGATGATGACGAGGACGAGCGCGATGGCGAATATGCTTATGGCAAAGACGCGGTACATCTGGGGCTTGAGACTATAGATCCAGCCCATGAGCATGGGGTAGCCCGTGATATGTATGGAGGTATTTGCGTCTGAGTAATCTTTCCTCAGCTTCTGGAGGAGGCCGAACGCCTTTTCATAGGAGATGTTCTCCTTGAACTCGGTAAGGAGCAAGGCGCCGGTGCCGTCCCTCGAGACGAGCGTGCCGTTATAGGCTGGATTGGAGAAGATGTTCTCCTTGAGCAAGGCCATGTCCCGGTCTGTCTTCGGGATGTCGGGCCACATCAAGGGAACTATGCTTATCTCACCCTTGCTTTTCGCCGTAACGACTTTCGTTGAAGGGGTAGCAATGGACACGGTGAGAACGCGATACACTTCATCCCACATGGCTACTTCTTCAGTCATTTTTTTGACTTTAGAAAGGGCAGTTTCGTTGAAAATGTCTCCATTCTTCAGCTTGATTGCTATGACTGCCCCTGACCCGCCGCCCCCGAATACCTGGGCAAACGTTGCGTGGAGCTTCAAATAGGGATGATCGTACGGCAGCATATCCTGCAGGATGACCTCCCCGCGGATCTTGAACGAGCCGAACAGGAAAACGCAGGTGATAACAAGGATAATAACGAACGCAATAAGCCGGTACCGCGCCAGGAACCAGCAAAAATGGTCAAGCGGTGTAGTCTTGCTTTTTGGCTGACTCGTCATGATCTTAGTTCCTCTTCCTGAGCTATTTAGCTTCCCGGTAGTTAATCCGCTGCCATGAATCGGCGTTTCCCAAGTAAATGGCGCCCTGTTGTCCCACTGCGGCAAAACCTGCGGCGCCGCGGCGGGCGAGCCCGTAAATCCATCCGTACGGAAAGGGCGGGTCGAGCTTGGGATTTGCCCACGTCTTACCGCAGTCGAGAGACACGAGAAAGGCCCGCTTGCCCATGATCACAACCGCGCCGTCTTTATCGCCTGTTATGGCGAACAGCTGGCTCTTGGGCGCGCGCGCATTGACCTTTGTCCACGACTTCCCGCCGTCCGTTGTTTTGATCACGCAGCCGTCTATACCGACTGCCCAGGCCGTCGATGCATCTAGGGCCATCACGCCGAACAACTGGTCCCCCCCTTCCGCCTGGCCTGTCTCTTCAGAGAGGCGGAAAGAGCCTGCCTGCTTGCTCCATGTCTCTCCGTCTTTCGTATGGTAGATATAGCCATACTCGCCGACGGCCCATCCATTCCGGGCGTCACAAAAAGAGACGGCCTTCAGGATAAAATCTTCATCTTTGAACTGGACGGTCCATGTCTGGCCGCCGTTCTCAGTGTGTAGGATGTGCGTCCTCTCCGTGGCGATCCAGCCCTTGAGGGGGTTTGCGAAATAAACCCCCATGAGAAAAAAAGGAACCGGGCTCCGCTGTTTCTTCCACGTGCTGCCCCCGTCCGATGTGTGGATGATAGTGCCCCGGTCCCCCACGGCCCAGCCGTTGCGGGAGTCAGGAAAGGAGATCGAGCTGAGGGTGAAGTCCGTACCCGTCTCCTGGGCCCTCCAGGTCCGGCCGCCGTCTTGCGTGTGTACGACCGTGCCCCACCGTCCGCACGCCCAGCCGTGGGTCTCGTCCGGGAAGGTGACGGAGAACAGGTCGTCCCGCGGCGCCCGAAGCTCGTTCTGTTCAGTGGCAAAGACCGTACCTGCTAAAAGGGCGATGGGAAGGAGAATACCGAGGAGGAACATGGTGATGAAGACGCAAGCCTGATGTTGTCCCGGAAAATCGAAAGAGCCCTCCCTTCGCACGTTTCTATCCCCCCTGTCGGATTTGTGGAGCATCCGGAGTTATCTTACTTCCCTGCAATAATGTCTTCTCAGTTTATGTAACAAACGTTCGATGGCTATGTCAACAAAAAAATGTATGAAACGTTCGATTTATTTTAAAAAAACTATTTATCTAACAGTTACAGGAACTTAGGCTTAAGGCACACACCTCGAAGAGCGGGATGAGGCCCCTGAGAGGTCGTTCGATGTTCACCGCTTTGACGAGAGGCAGGGATACTCGTTCAATCGTTCGATCTAGAGAATCCCCGCAGTAAGGCGCTTTCGGTTCATCGCGGAGTTGACAGGACCGGTTTCCGGCAGCAGTTTTTATATACATCCTTGCATGAGCCGCCGATAAAAGCCCCGGGCCCAGTGGGCAGACAAACACAAGTGGCACGGTTTGAAAGGGCGGCAGCGGGGAGTGAGGAGGTATCGCAAATGAAAGGTTTTATTGTTCTTATCGCTGTCGCAGCCGTTTTCCTCTTCACCGGCGCAAGCTCTGCGCAGGTCGCCCTTTTTTGGGGAGGCACCGGACCCTTTATAGGACCGAGGGCGGACCAGTCGAACGTCTTCGGCGAGGGTCCGTTTCACTATGGCCAATATGCCGGTTTGGGCAGAAGCGGTGTCGGCGACCTGTACAGTCAGACGAATGAATGCCGCCTTTTCTACCACACTACCGCTGCCCTTAGGGACCGGTACAAGGCCAAGACCACCGAGTACGATCAAGCATTGAATAATCTCTCGGTGCCCAGAGAGCAGGTTGCCAGGCTCAAAGCAGAAGCAGAAAACGTTTATGACGAGATCCTGAAGAACGGACCTCGCCGAAACTTCCCCTGCCCCTGGTAAGGCATTCGTATCTTCCCAAACGGCTTGTTTTTTGCCGGGTTTCTATCCGCGGCGAGATCGAGCGAACGGGACCTACCAGGTGCCTGTTTTTAAATAGTCGTCGATAGCCTTGGCCGCCTTCCTGCCCGCGCCCATGGCAAGGATGACGGTGGCAGCGCCGGTCACGATGTCGCCGCCTGCGAAGACTCCCTTTCTGCTCGTCTTCCCCGTTTCAGGATCGGCCTGGATGTTCCCGGACTTGCGGAGCTCAAGACCTTCCGTGCTCTGGGCGAGTATCGGGTTCGGGCCCTGGCCGATCGCTACGATCACGACCTCCACGTCTATTATGTGCTCGGAGCCCTTGATCTCGACCGGTCTGCGCCTGCCCGACGCATCCGGTTCGCCAAGCTCCATCTTCACGCATTCTATGCCCGTCACCCAGTTCTTATCGTCGCCGACTATCCTTATGGGGTTCGTGAGGAGGCGGAAATCGATGCCCTCTTCTTCCGCGTGGTGTGCTTCCTCGGCCCTCGCAGGCATCTCGGCCCTCGACCTGCGGTAAATGAGGTAGACGTGGTCTGCCCCGAGCCTCTTGGCGACCCTCGCCGAATCCATGGCCACGTTGCCTCCCCCGACGACTGCGACTTTCTTCGCCATCCTTATCGGCGTATCGTATTCCGGGAATAAGTAGGCCTTCATCAGGTTGGCCCTCGTCAAGAACTCGTTGGCCGAATACACGCCGTTCAGGTTTTCCCCGGGTATGTTGAGGAAGTACGGGAGACCGGCGCCGGTGCCGACGAAAATAGCGTCGAAGCCCTCCGCGAAAAGCTCGTCCACAGTCGCCGTCTGGCCGATGATCTTATTAGTCTTTATTGTGACGCCCAGCTTCTGGACATAATCGACCTCGCGCTGGACAATGGCCTTCGGCAGCCTGAACTCCGGGATGCCGTAAACGAGGACGCCGCCGGCCTTGTGGAGGGCCTCGAAGATTGTAACGTCGTGGCCCATCTTGGCAAGCTCTCCGGCAACGGTCAGGCCCGCCGGCCCGGCGCCTATTACGGCCACGCGCTTGCCCGTCGGCTTGGGCTTCTCCGGAGTCCTTACATCTCCGGCGGCAAGCTCGTAGTCCGCCACGAACCGCTCGAGCCGGCCCACGGCTATAGGCTGCCCTTTTTTTCCGACCACGCACTTGCTCTCACACTGGGATTCCTGGGGGCAGACCCGGCCGCACACCGCAGGCAGGCTGTTCGTCTCCTTTATCGTGCGGATGGCGCCCATGAAGTCGCCTTCCTTGATCTTGCCTATGAATTGGGGTATCTGGACGGCCACCGGACAGCCTTCGACGCAAGAAGGCTTCTTGCAACCAAGGCAGCGTGCAGCCTCACGGAGCGCGTTTTCCCGGGTATAGCCGAGAGCAACCTCGTTGAAATTCTGGATCCTCAGCTTCGGCTCCTGTTCCGGCATCCTCTCCCGCTTCTTGCCCTTCTTAACCGCAACCTGCGCCTCGAGCTTGCATGTGTGGTCCCACATGGCGCGCCGCTCTTCCCTGTTGTACATCTGCTGGCGCTGCATCAGCTCCTTGAAGTTTACCTTATGGGCATCGAATTCCGGCCCGTCTACACAGACGAATTTCGTCTCCTCTCCGACCGTCGTCCTGCATCCGCCGCACATGCCCGTTCCGTCGATCATGATCGAGTTGAGACTGACGATGGTCTTGATACCGTGGACCCTCGTCACGTCCGAGACCGCTTTCATCATGATGACGGGGCCGATGGCGAGGACCAGGTCTATCTTGACATTCTCGGCTATAAGCCGCTTCAGCTCGTCCGTGACGAAGCCGTGGCGGCCGTACGTGCCGTCGTCGGTGGTCACGAAAAGCTCGTGGCTGATGGCCTTCATCTCATCTTCGAGGATAAGCATATCCTTGTTCCTCGCCCCTATGATGGAGATGATCCTGTTCCCCGCTTGGTAGAGCGCCTTGGCGATAGGATAGACCGGGGCAACGCCCACGCCGCCGCCGACGCAGACAACCGTCCCGAATTTTTCGATGTGGCTTGCCTTGCCCAAGGGCCCGACGACGTCGAGGACCACGTCGCCGACGTCGAACTGGCCCAGCTTCCTAGTGGAGGCCCCTACTTCCTGGAAAATAACCGTTATCTGACCCTTATCGCGGTCGAAATCGGCGACGGTGAGCGGTATGCGCTCCGCCCTGTCGTCTGCCCTGAGCACTACGAACTGGCCGGGCTTGACCTTTTTCGCTATATCCGGTACGGAGAGCTTCCACATGACCAGGGAAGGAGCGAGCTGCCGCTTCTCGAGTATCTCGTTGAGCCTTTGTTCCGTACCTTTCACTTTAGCCGCCTTGTTAGCCATGTCTTCTCCTTTCGTGATGTTATCCGCGATTCTTCTCAGGCCTCGCCCACCCGCTGCTTCATGGGAAGCCTGACGGTGAAAGTCGTGCCCTTACCTTCCTTGCTGGTCACCTCTATCCGGCCGAAGTGGGACTCGACTATCTTCTTGACGATAGAAAGGCCCAGGCCGGTGCCGGGCGTATATCTCGTCTGCGGCCCGGATACCCGGTAAAACTCTTCGAAGATGTGGGGCAGGCTCTCCTCGTCTATTCCCACCCCCGTATCCGCCACCTTGACATCGAGGAAATGGTTGCCGGGTTTTGCGCGGACGATTACCTTGCCCTGCTTCACGTTGTACTTGATCGCGTTCGAGATGAGGTTGGTGAAAAGCTGCTCCATCTCGCCGCGGTCGGCTTCAACCAAGGGCAGGGAATCGGGCAAGTCCACCTTGATGCGCAGCTCTTTCGCCTCGCCCTGCTGCCTGAGCAGGTCTACGGTGCTCCGCAGGATGCCGCTCAGGTCGAGGGGCTCCTTCTTTCTCACGACCTTCTTTGCTTCCAGCTTGATGAACTGGAGAAGGTCGTTCACAAGGTCGAGGAGCGAGTGCGTCCTCGCCTTGGCGCGCTCCAGCATGTTGCGGTTCACCTCCGGGTCGCCGCCCGCAGCGCCCGTAAGAAACGCCGAAAGATAGCCCTCGATGGCAGCGAGCGGGGCCCGCAGCTCATGGGCGACCATAGTGACGAACTGGGACTTTACCTGGTCGATCTCCTTAAGGCCCGTGATGTCCCGGAGCACGCTCACCACGCCGAGTTCCCGGCCTCCCTCATCCCGCACCGCCGACAGGTTGACCATCAGCGTCCGCGCTTCGGGCGCGCGCAGCTCTATCTCTTCCGACTGCACCGTGTACCGGGCGGAGTGCGGCGAATAGGCCTTGCCGATAATCTCCACCAGCTCTTTTTGGGGGATGATATCCGCCATGGCCCTGCCGGCCTCGAGCCGCCCGTTGAGGTCGAGCATCTTTACGACCGCCGGGTTCCAGAGGGCAAGCTGCTTGTCGCGGTTGAAAACCAGTATGCCGTCCACCAGCGAATCGACGATTGCATGTATTTTCGATGTCTCATTTGCAACTTCCAGGAGCTTCTGGTCCCGCTCCTCCATCAACTGCCGGGCCTGCATGCGAAGCCGCCTGGTCTCGATGCCCCTGTTGACGACGGCGAGAAGCTGGTCCGGCGTAAAGGGTTTGGGCACGTAATCGTACGCCCCGTGCTTCATCGCATCGACAGCCGTCTCCACCGTCGCGAACCCGGTGATCACGATCATTATGATCTCGGGGTCATAGGCTCGCACGCGCTCCATCATCTCGAGGCCGCCCATGAGGGGCATCATGAGGTCTACCAGGAGCAGGTCGAAGTCTTGCCCGCGGACTTTCTCGAGCCCCTCCTTGCCGTCCTCAGCGACTTCCACCGAATAGCCCTCGGGTGCCAGGATTCTCCTGCACCCCTCACGGATCCCCCGCTCGTCGTCAACGACCAGTATTCGCCCGGGCTTGTCCATTAACCGTCAGGCCTCCTTAGCGCCCATGCCGCCTACAGATCGCCCTTGCTCCTCGCGAGCAGGTCCTGCACGCGCTTGAGCAGCTCCTCCGGCAGCAAGGGCTTGCTGGCATAGTCGTCCGTTTTCATCCAGTAGCCGTCCAGCTCCTGGGAGAAATCATACCCCGTAGACTCCGCTACCGCAGTGAGCAGGAGGACCGGGATGTTCTTGTACAGGGGGTCGGCCTTGAGCGTCTTTGCGAAGCCGAAACCTGAGTCATGCTTTTCCATCATCAGGTCGAGAACGATCAGGTCCGGCTGCTCGAACCTGACCTTGTCGAGTCCCTCTCTGCTTGAAAAAGCGGCCGCCACTTCGTAGCCGTGGTTCTCAAGCACGGCCCTGTTCAGGTCGACAAAGTCGACATCGTCATCCACGAGCAAGATTTTTACCTTTTTGTCCATCTTTCCTCCAGGACTTGAATTTTTTGAGGTCTATCTGGGGCACCTCGCCTCCGGCGCCGCTTGCCTGTTCTGCCTCTCCGACCGGGAGGGAAACAACGAACGTGCTTCCTTTTCCCAGCACCGTCTCCACGTCGATGGCGCCTCCGTGATGCTCTATTATACCGTAAGATATCGCAAGCCCAAGGCCGGTCCCTTTTTCCTTCGTCGTGAAGAAAGGGGAAAAGAGTTTATCCATTATCTCCGGCGGTATGCCGGGGCCCGTATCCTGGATCTTTACCTTGACCCTCCGCTTGCCCCCTATGGTGGTAATCGTGATCGTGCCTTTCCCCCCCATCGCCTCCGCCGCATTGAGGATCATATTGAGGAAAACCTGCTTTAGCTGTGCCCAGTCTGCCGTGATGGTCGGCATCTCCGCGGCGAAAGCCTTCCTGATCTTGATATTGTGGAAAAGGGACTGGTTTACGACGAGCCCGAGCACGTCCTCGAGGAGCTCGTTGATGTTCGTCGGGCCGGGCCGAAGCTTCGTTTCCCTGGCAAAGCTGAGGAGCCCCTGAACGATCTCCTTGGTTCTCGCCGCTTCCTTTATGATCAGCTCCATGTCCTCCCTGCGGGGGTCTTCACGGTCAAGGGTCTTCAACAGGACATGCGCGTAAATAGTGATCGTGCCCAGAGGGTTGTTGATCTCGTGGGCCACCCCTGCGGCAAGCTGACCGAGGGACGCGAGCTTCTCGGTGCGTATGAGCTGCGCCTGGGCCTGCTCCAGCTCCTGGTGAGAAAGCTGCAACTCCCTGTGCGACTTCTCCAGCTGCTGGTATATCTTCTTGCTCTGGGCAAGCAGGTAGGGCAGGCACTGCTCTGCCTCCACCATGCCCTGGGAGACTGCCACCGCCTTGTCTCTGCACGTCGGATAGCCGCACGCCCCGCAATCAAGGTTGTGATGGGGGGGCTCCTTGTCGATCGATCTAAGGATAGCCCTTACCTCTTCCTCGTTGGGCATGGGGGACCGCTGCTCCATCGACCTGAATTCGCGCCGCAGGTCGATATCGCCGTATTTCCTGACATCCTCTATGACGGAGGCATAATCCTGCCGCACCATCTGCGACTTCGTGTACCGCGCTATGGCCTGCCGCTTCCCCAGGTGAAAGATCTCGCGGTCCATGAACGGCCCGTCGATGCAGCCTTCGCAGTAAACTAAGTCCAAAAACCTGGCATGGGCGTGGCCGGACGCGAGCTGGGTGAGCACGTTCATGCACCGCCTGTGCCCCCCGGTAGTGCTGATCTCGTCCATGAGAATGTCAAAGTTGACGCCCATGCTCCTATAAAGGCCTCCGACAACCGGCACCACCCTCGAAAGATAGGGCCTGGGCCCGTCGAACTCGCCTTCCGGGAGCTCCGCCTCGACCATCCCGGCCTGGTCGATCATACGCTTCAAGTCCCTGAAGGTGATGACCTCGTCGATGAACCCCTCGACCTCGGGGGCAGTCATCTCCCCGAGCTGAGTGAGGCAGGGGGTGATATAGACTACCTTCCACCCAGGTCTCGCCTTGCGGGCGACTTTTCCGATGGCGATCATGGGAGAGACTATGGGCGCGAGGTTCGGTATCAGCGTGGGCAGGTATTTCTGCACGTAGAAGACTATTGCCGGGCAGATCGAAGAGATGAGAGGTCCCGACGTATCGTGCTGGAGGAGCCTCGTGTAGGCCCGACTCACCAGCTCGGCGCCGAATGCGCCTTCCCATACCTCTTTAAATCCAAGATTCTTGAGCGCCGTTACCCACTGGTGAGGCAGGTTGGTCTCTATTGCAGCGGCGAAGGATGCGTCGAGGCATGCGATTACTTCCCGGCCCTCGGCGAGGTACTCCCTCACCCGGTTTACACCGCTCCTGTGGTCCATTGCCTGGTGGGGACACGCCTTGATGCAGTTCCCGCACAGGATGCACCGCTCCGGGATCACTTTGATGCTGTTCTCTTCGAGCTTGATCGCCTTTACGGGACAATGCTGGACGCAGTACAGGCACAGGCGGCACTTTCCGGCATTGATATCGATATTATAGGAATTTTCTGGCCGCATCTAACACGCTCAGCCTGATAACTCAAATTTTACATCAAACGCGCGCCTGTGTCAAAATTACTTGTGATAATATGCACAAGGATTCCCTTCATTGTCAAGACAAAAAAGAGGATCGACTGTAAAGAATCCATACAGTGCACACCGCTTCCGGGAACGGGATAATCCTCACCCGTCCCGACGCGCCTTTGGGACCCTGCCGACCACGGGATCGCCTCAAGCGCTCAAAAAGCGCCGTTCCGGCCGGTCCTTTGCCTTTGGCGCACGTCTTCTTTCGCTCCTGCCCGAAGAGACACTGTATGGATTCCTTGTCTTTCCTTGCGTTACGGCGGGGGGTGTACGAAAGTGAACGAAAGTAGACGGTCCCGCGTCCTTCCCGGGGTCCTCATATCCCACTTTTTCGGAACCCCCCTTTACTCGCCCTACATGCTCTGGTAAACTCATCCGATAAGTCTCTTCGATAAGTCTCTTTAACGAAAAAACGGTTTTTATGAAAAATGGCACCGAGAACAAATTTCGCAACACAGGCACCAAAAAAGAGAGCCAAGAGCCACCCAGGCTCGATGAGTACTGCTACCGGGCACTCTTCGAGAACAGCCACGACGCAATCCTGCTCACCGACCCTTCCGGAGATGGAAGGGTCATTGCGGCGAACCCGGAGGCAACGAGAATGCTGGGTTGGACGGAGGAGGAACTGCACTCCCACCCCCGGTCCGCGACCTTCAACATGGAAGACCCTAATACCTCGAAGCTCTTGGAAGAAAGGAGAAAGCACGGCAGGTACAGCGGCGAGGCCAGCTTCAAGCGCAAGGACGGCACTATTTTCCCTGGTGAAATTTCCACCTCTCTTTTTCAGGACGCTGAAGGCAGACTCCTTTCCATGCTGAGCATCAGGGATATCAGCAAGCGGAGAGAGGCGGAGGAGGCGCTTAGGCGTTATCACCTCCTGGCACTGTACGCCAGGGACATCATGCTTTTCGTGCGGCTCGGTGACGGCCGCATCCTGGAGGCGAACGAGGCTGCCTTGAGAAGCTACGGGTATAGCCGAGAGGAGCTCCTCTCTTTGACGGTCCATGACCTGCGCGGTCAGGAGCATCGGAATCTGACAGAAAAACGCATGGCGCGCGGGAATTCATCGGGCATCCTGTTCGAAACGGAACACCATCGAAAGGATGGAACGACATTCCCCGTGGAGGTCAGCTCCAGGGGAATACGGGTCGGCGACGAACAGGTACTGCTGAGCATTATACGTGACATGACCGAGCGCAGAGAGGCCGACGACCGGCTTCGCAGGGCCCGCGACGAGCTGGAGCAAAGGGTGCGCGAGAGGACCGATGAGCTGACGCAGGCCTATCGGTCGCTTCAACAATCTGAGGCAAGATACAAGGACCTCTATGACCAGGCGAACGACATACTCTTCACGACGGATTTGAGCGGCACCGTCACGACGGCCAATTCGAAAGCCATAGAGCTTTTCTATCCGCCCGGCGTGCCTGTTGAAGAGATATCACTCGCGCAAGTCCTGACTCCGGAAAGCTTTGTCCGCGCGGCTGCCCTGATAGAACGGGCCGTTGCCGGTCACTCGGACCTGACCGATGAGCAGCCGTTTGAATTCGAGGCGCGAGACAAGGACGGCAATCTGGTCCATCTGGAAGTAAAGGCCCGGCTTGTCCGCGAAAACGGCATCGTCACGGGCCTTCACGCCATAGCAAGGGATGTAACGCAGCGCCAGAAGCTGCATGAAGAGTGGGCAAAGCTCTCTTCTGCGGTGGAACGTGCGGGTGAGGGCATCTTTATGCTGTCCCTCGATCAACGCTACACTTATGTCAATGAAGCGTTCTGCAAGACCTACGGCTTCACTCGGGAAGAAATGCTGCGGAGCAGCACGGAGACGACCCGCAGCGATCGGTACCCCGAATCGTTCCATGATGCCATATACGCGGAGCTTCAGGCAGGGAATATCTGGTCGGGACACCAGACACGAAAGCGAAAAAACGGCGAACCGGTGGAGGCGGAAATAACTATTGCGCCAATTTATAATGTGTCGGGGGCTATCGTACATTACGTCGGAGTTAACAGGGATATTACGAAGCAGCTGCAGATCGAGCAGCAGCTTCGCCAGAAGCAGAAGATGGAGGCGATAGGCACCCTTGCCGGCGGTATTGCCCATGACTTCAATAACATGCTTGCCGTCATCCTCGGGAACGCCGAACTGGCCCTCGACGAGCTTCATGGAAGCAGCGACGTAAAACGAAGTGTCGACCAGATAGTAAAGGCATCGAAGAGAGCGCGAGACCTCGTCAAGCAGATACTTACGTTCAGCAGAAAGTCCGAACACGGAAAGAACGCCTTGAAGCTGACCCCTCTCATCAAAGAGACGTTCAAGCTTCTTCGCGGTTCCCTGCCCAGCACCATTCACATGAAGCTCGACCTTCGCGCCGCATCGGACGCCGTTATCGGTGATCCCTCCCAGATCCAGCAGATACTGATGAACCTGGCGGCGAATGCGGCCCATGCGATGCAAGAAAGGGGCGGCAGTCTCCTCGTCGCTCTCTCCGATGCGGCTTTTACGCGCCCGGACAAGATGCCCGACGCCGATATGGAACCGGGCAGGTACGTGAAGCTCCGCGTCAAGGATACCGGGACGGGCATGACCGAGGAGGTGCAAAAAAGGATATTCGAACCCTTTTTTACGACTAAAGAGGCCAGCCATGGGACAGGCATGGGCCTTGCCGTGGTCTACGGTATCGTCAAGAGCCATGGGGGTGCAATTTCCGTAGAAAGCAGGGCTGGAGAGGGATCGACCTTCACCGTTTTCCTGCCATGTGCAAAGGTACCCGCGAAAGAAGAGCAGGAGCGGGCAGGCACGGTGCCGGGTGGAACTGAAAGGATACTCTTCGTCGACGACGAGCCTGCCGTCCTCGAGATGACCCGGCAAGTGCTCCAGCGCCTCGGCTATGATGTTGTTGCCGCTGCGGGCGGTTCCGAGGCGCTCAAGGCGTTCACGCGGGAACCGCAACGCTTCGACCTTATCATCACCGACCAGACGATGCCCGACCTTACCGGGATCGAGATTGCGAAAAAGATGCTCAAGATGAGAAAGGATATGCCCATAATCCTTATCACCGGTTACAGCGAGACGCTCTCTAAAGAAAGGGCATTGGCTGCGGGCATCAGAGAATTTTTGATGAAACCGCTGTCGAAGGAAACGCTGGCCGGGACGGTACGGCGCGTGCTGGATAACCCTGGCGGACCGGGAATTGAAGAGCCGGGCCCCGAAAAGGCGCCCTAAGCCTTCGTGCGGGCCATGGCCTTCGGGTCCACCAGCCTGTCGAACTCCTCTGCCGAAAGATAGCCGAGCCTTACCGCGGCTTCCCTCAGAGACACGTCTTCCCGCCGGGCAAGGAGGGCGACCTGGGAGGCCCTGTCATGGCCGATGACAGGGGTGAGGGCCGTTGCGAGCATGAGGGACCTGTGGAGGTGCTCTTCGATCCGCCCCCTGTTCGGCTCCAGCCCCGATATGCAGAAGCGGGCGAAATTGAGACACGAGTCGGATATGAGGCGTATCGACTGCATAATGTTGAAAGCCATGACCGGCTTGTAAGCGTTCATCTCGAGGCTCCCTCCGGCGCCCGCCATTGCCACCGCACTGTCGTAGGCCATCACCTGGACGGCAACCATAGCAAGGGACTCGCATTGCGTAGGGTTGATCTTGCCCGGCATCATCGAGGAGCCGGGCTCGTTTGCGGGCAGAGCCAGCTCCTGGATGCCGCAGCGGGGCCCCGAGCCGAGGAGCCGGATATCTTCCGCTATCTTGTGGAGAGAGACGGCTATGGTCCTGAGGACGCCGCTCATCATGACTATGGCGTCGTGCGCCCCCTGGAGCGCAAACCTGTTGGGCGCGCAGACGAAGGGCAAGCCGGTGGCCGCCGCGAGGCGGGCGACGGCCTTTTGTGCAAAACCCTCCGGTGCGCCGAAGCCTGTCCCCACGGCAGTGCCTCCGACCGGCAGGCGGTAAAGGGCCGGGAGGGCCAGCCTGATTCTCTCCAGGCCGTCATCGAGCATCGCCGCGTAGCCTGAAAACTCGGCGCCCAGCATGAGGGGCAGCGCGTCCATCAGGTGGGTCCGTCCTATCTTCGGTATGTCCGCCCATAATTCCGCCTTTTCGGAGAGGGCGTCCCGCAGCTCGGCAAGGCAGGGAGAAAGGCGGCCGAGGCAGGCCCTGACAATCGCCGCGTGCACCGCGGAAGGGAAAATGTCGTTCGTCGACTGGGACATGTTGACGTGATCGTTCGGGTGGACCGGCTGCCTGGTCCCTAGGACGCCCCCCGCCAGCTCTATAGCCCTGTTGGCGATCACCTCGTTGACGTTCATATTGATCTGGGTGCCGCTGCCGGAGGTAAAGATGTGGAGGGGGAAGCTCTCCGAAAGCTTGCCTTCCTCCACTTCGGAGGCGGCCCTGACGATGAGTCTTGCCTTGTCTTCCGCCAGAACGCCGCAGTCGAGGTTTGCCAGGGCGGCCGCCTTCTTGAGGAGGGCCAGCGCCTCTATCACCTCTTTTGGGAAGGGGTGGTTCTCTCCCACGGAGAGATAGGTCAGGCAGCGCTGGGTCTCGGCCCCCCAGTAGCGGTCGGCAGGGACCCGGACTTTCCCGAGGCTGTCGCTCTCCACCCGGAACCCGTTGCGCACTGTCCCGTCGGGCTCCGCCGGCCCGGTGGCCTCCGCCGCCGTACCTCCTCCCGGGAACGCTCGATCGTCCATTTACGAATAATGTAGTCCCGAAAAGCCTCTATGACAGGAAAGCGTGGATCGATTTTGCCGCTTTTCTTCCAGCCCCCATCGCCAGAATGACGGTTGCGGCGCCCGTGACTATGTCGCCCCCCGCCCATATGCGGTCTCGCGTCGTCTTCCCGGTCTCAAGGTCTGCCACGAGGGTCCCCCTCTTGGTTACCTCCAGACCCGACGTGGTCGATGGGATCAACGGGTTGGGGCTGTTCCCGATGGCGCAGACAACGGCATCGACGGATATCCTGAAGTTCGAGCCCTTTACCTCGATGGGCGCCCTTCTTCCCGAGGCATCCGGCTCGCCCAGCTCCATGCGCAGGCACTCCATCTGCCTGACCCAGCCCCTGTCGTCGCCCTCGTATGCCACAGGCAGGGTGAGGACCTTGAAGATGACTCCCTCTTCTTCCGCGTTCTCGCTCTCCTCGAGGCGCGCGGGCAGCTCCGCGTGCGATCTCCGGTAAACGATGTACACCTCTTCCGCACCCATCCTCAAGGCCGTCCTTGCCGAATCCATCGCCACGTTACCCCCGCCCACAACCGCGACTCTGGTGTGTTTCTTCACCGGGGTGGCTGCTCCGGGGAAAAGATAGCCGTGCATCAGGTTCATCCTGGTGAGGTACTCGTTTGCGGAGTAAACTCCGTTCAGGTTTTCCCCGGGTATGTTCATGAACCAGGGAAGGCCCGCGCCTGTGCCTACGAAAATCGCGTCATACGTCTCTAACAGTTCGTCGACCGTCCGCGTCTTGCCGACCACGAAATCGGTTACCACCTCCACGCCCAGCCTTTTCACGTAGTCCACTTCCCTGGCGACGACGCTCTTGGGGAGCCGGAACTCGGGGATGCCGTAGGTCAGCACTCCGCCCGCCTTGTGGAGGGCCTCGAAAACGGTCACCTCATGGCCGAGGAGGATAAGGTCGCCGGCAACCGTGATGCCCGCAGGTCCGGAGCCGACCACGGCGACCTTCTTGCCGCTCGGCTTTGCCCGGGGCGGGACCTCCGCTATTCCATTGGCGGCTTCCCAGTCCGCCAGAAAGCGCTCGATCCTGCCTATAGCTATTTCGCCCTTCTTGTTCTTAAGGACGCACTGCGACTCGCACTGCATCTCCTGAGGACAGACGCGCCCGCTTACTGCGGGCAGGCAGTTTGTTTCCTTGATCTTCTTTATGCCGCCTGCAAAATCGCCTTTTACGACGTGCGAGATAAAACCCGGTATGTCTATGTCTACGGGGCACCCGGTCACGCACTTCGGCTTCTTGCACTGCATGCACCGCTTCGCCTCGGTTAGGGCAAGGTCGGCCGTGTATCCCAGGGCCACCTCGCTGAAGTTCCGGCGCCTTACCACGGGCGGCTGCTTGGGCATCTCGTTGCGGTTCAGGTCCAGCTTCTTTCCCCGTTCCTCTTTTGGAGACTCTTCGTGATTCATGAATGGCACTTCCCCTCTCTATGTACCGGCTCGGCGGGTGCGCTCCTCCTCGTAAGAAGGACCTCTTCCTCCATATACGCTTTTCTCCGCGCCAGAAATTCCTTCCAATCGATGTCGTGGCCGTTGAATTCAGGACCGTCCACACAGGCAAAACGTGTCCGTCCCGCCACGGTAACGCGGCAGACACCGCACATGCCCGTACCGTCTATCATGATCGGATTGAGGTTAACGAAGGTCGGTATGCCTAAAGAACGTGTAGCCTCCGACACCCGGGCCATCAGAAAGGTGCACCCGTTTACGATCACTCTGTCCGGCAACTTACGCTGCTCCTTGACGATGTCGATGATCTTGCCGGCGTGACCCTTGGCGCCCAGGCTGCCGTCCCTCGTAACGTTAAAGAGCTGGGAGGAGGCCTGGGCTATCTCTTTCAGCCAGTACAGGAGGTACGAGCTCCTCGCCTCCAAGACCGTGAGCACCCGGTTGCCGGCCCGTTTCAGCTCCCTGCACACAGGATAGATGCTGCCGATCCCGTAGCAGCCCCCGACGCAGAGCACGGTGCCGTAATTGGCGATTTCCGTTGCGTTTCCAAGGGGCCCCACGCACGTCGGCACCGAGTCGCCGGCCTTGAGGAGGGCAAGCCTGCCCGTAGACGCGCCCACCTCCATAAACACACAGGAGACCGTTCCCTTCTCGGCGTCCCAATCGGCGGCCGTGAGGGGGATACGCTCGCCCTCGTCATGGGGTCTTACAATCACAAACTGGCCGGGCCGTATCTTCCGGGCCACCTCGGGCGCTTCCAGCGTCAGAAGGTGCAGGTTCGGCACTATCATCTTTCGCTCGATTACCTTGTTCATTCTTTCTCCTTGACCTTGTCGTCCTCAGCCGGCCCGGCCGCAGAGTCCGCACAGCTCTTTGCCTTCAAGAGCTCCTTCATGCCGGGCACCGCTTCCGACAGGGGCGTGCCCCTGTAAGATTCAAAGCCGGGGTTGTGGCAGAAGAGAATGGACGCCTGTTGCCGGCCCGCTTCGTGCGGACGCGCGGCCCCGCTCGCAGCCTGCCGCCGGCCGGCACGGCCGCCGGTAAAGGGAGTGAAGGCGATCCTTTTTTTCGTCTCCGGGAAAAGCCTGAGGTATTTCTTGATTTCCGCCTGCACGGCCGCGATATCGCCGTAGCCAGCTTTGCCTCTGCCCAGGGCCTCCGCGATCCTGCCGACTATCCACCAGTCCGGCCGCGCCAAGCCCTGCGGCTCGACTGCCGCAGATGCAGCGGCGAGGCGCCCCTCGACTGTGAAAATAGTGCCTGCCGATTCGGAAAAGACGGCTGAGGGAAGGATAAGGTCCGGCCGGCACGAGGACGGGGCCGGCAGGGCGTTTTGGTAAATGAGGAAATCATGGGGAGGCAGCCAATCCGGGCACGTTTCCCCGATTATATAGACAACGGCCCGGCGCCGCCCCAGGTCGATCTGATTTATGGCCGGTGCGGCGGGGTCCCCGGGGGCGTCGGGGCCGCTTTTCCGCACTGCCTCGCCCGGCTTGACGCCCGGCAGCGCTCCCATGGCCACGAGCCCCGAAAGATTGGTGAAGGGATGGGCCGTGACGATCCTCCAGCCATGGGTGCCGGCTATTTCTTGCAGGACCGTGAGGACCTCGCCCTTGTCCGGGACGCGGAGCACCTCCGGACCGGCGACGATTACATTGCAGCTCGAAGCCTCAAGGGCGGCCCGCAACCCGGCAATCCCGTCGGACGAAAAATCCCCGTCGCCGCTCCCGGAGGACAGGGAGTGAACGAACCCGGCCCACCGGGACGGTTCGAGCTTGAACTGCAAGTCTGCGACGAGGTCGAGATTCGTCTCCACGTCGCTCACAGTGACGAGCATTGCCCCCTTTGCCGCTGCCTTTTTGACCCGCACCCCGATGGGGGAGTAACCGAACCTGGAATCGAAGCCCAGGCTCAGGATGACGTGGGCTCTCTCGATGACGTCCAGGCCGTCGGACGCGCAGAATAGATCCAGGAACGAGGGAAAGTCGTCTCCGAGGTCGGCCAGGAGCGAGGACGCCATGTCCTCGGAGCCCATCGCCTGGCGGGCGAACTGCTGGGCCGCAAAAAGGTCCTCATTGGAAAGTTGCGGAGAAAGAACCATGAGAAAGCCGCCGGGCGGGCACGCCCCCAGTCTCTCCCGCGCCGCATCGACCGCCCGCTCCCAGGTGACTACCTCATACCCGAAAGGCGTAAGCTCGCGCGGCTCGGTTATGCGCTCGGCGCTGTTCACGAGCTCCGGGACGCCGAAGCGGCCTTTGACGCACAGGAGGCCGCCGTCCGTGGGCGAGGCGTAATCGGGAAGGGCGTCGATCACCCGGTTGTGCGAGGTCTGGAGCAGGAGGCGGCAGCCTATCGAGCAGTAGGGGCAGACCGACGGCGTCTCGCCTTCGGGCTTCCCGTACCATTTACTCGTCTTGGAGCTGAGGGTCCCCGTGGGGCAGACGGACAGGCAGGCCCCGCAGAACTCGCATCCGGCATCCAGGTGGGAGCGGTCGAAGGCGGGGCCTATGGTCGTGAGCTTCCCCCGCTGCTTGAAGCTCAGCGTTCCGTTCATGCGGACCGTATTGCAGATTCGCACGCACCGGCCGCAGAGGACGCAGAGGTTGTAATCACGGTCGTAAAAGGGGTCGTCCTTTTCGACAGGGAGGTTCCGGTAGTGGACCGGGTAGGAGGTGTCCGTGAGGCCGACCTGCTCCGTGATCTGCTGGAGCTCGCAATGGCTGTCGTTCGGACAGTAGCGGCAGCCGGTCGTCATGCCGGCCTTTCTAATGGTGCCCTGAAACTGCACGCACCCTTCCTTCTCTCCGCAAAAGAGACAGCTGGCCGGGTGCTCGCTGAGCACGAGCTTGAGTATCTCCTGCCTCAGCGCCCTGATCTCGGCCGAATCCGTTCTTATCACCATGCCTTCTTCCACGGGGGTGGTGCAGGCCGTGGGAAATCCGCGAAGGCCGTCGACCTCTACGATGCACATGCGGCAGGCGCCGAAGGAAGGCAGGCCGTCGAGGGCGCAGAGGGACGGGATGTAGATGCCGTTCTTCCTGGCGGCCTCGAGTATGGTAAGACCCGGCTTTACCGCCACGTGCTGGTTGTCCATGGTGATGGTGAATGTCTTTTCCCTCGTCATGACTTTTTCTCCGCAGTGCGAATCACGATCGCGTCGCCCGCGATGGCCTCGAACCGGCAAACCTCATAGCAGGACCTGCACTTTATGCACTTCGCCCTGTCCAGGTTGTGCGGCTCCGACCTCGGCCCTGAAATGGCGCCTGTGGGACAGACCCTGACGCAGGACTGGCAGCCCGTGCACTTCTCCTCGATGACCCGGTACTCGATCAGGTCCTTGCAGACCACGGCCCGGCACCTCTGGTCCCTGATATGCTCAAGGTACTCGTTCCTGAAGTAATGGAGCGTCGTCAGGACCGGGTTCGGCGCCGTCTGGCCCAGGCCGCAGAGCGCCCCTTTTCTGATGGTTTCACCAAGCGTCTTGAGGACGAGCAGATCGTCGGCGCTGCCCTCGCCATGGCTGATCTTCTGAAGGGTCTCGACCATATGCCTCGTCCCTACCCGGCAGGGCGTGCACTTCCCGCACGACTCCTTCTGCGTGAAGTCGAGGAAGTACTTGGCGAGGTCTACGATGCACGTATCCTCGTCCATCACGATGAGGCCCCCCGAACCCATGATGGAGCCTGCCGCCGCGAGGGATTCGTAGTCGACCGCCAGATCGAGGAACTCCTCGGAAAGGCAGCCGCCCGAGGGGCCGCCCGTCTGGATGGCCTTGAAAGGCTTCTGCAGACCGCCTCCTATGTCGTAGATGATCTCCCTGAGCGTCGTGCCCAGCTGGACCTCTATGAGGCCGGGCCTACGAATTTTCCCTACGAGAGAAAAAGTCTTTGTCCCCCTGTTCCCCTCCTTGCCGAACCTGGTGTACCAATCGGCGCCGTTCCTGAAGATGTTGGGCAGGGTCCCAAGGGTCTCAACGTTGTTTATGACCGTCGGGCAGCCGAAAAGGCCCGAAAGGGCCGGAAAGGGCGGGCGGGAGCGGGGCATGCCGCGCTTGCCCTCTATTGAGGCGATCAGGGCCGTCTCCTCGCCGCAGACGAAGGCTCCTGCGCCCTCCTTTATCTTGACGTCGAAGGTGAAGTCGGAATCGAGTATCCTTTCGCCAAGAAGCCCGTATTCGCGCATCTGGCCGAGGGCCTTCCTGAGCCTCTCTATGGCAAGCGGGTATTCCGCCCTTATGTATATTATGCCCTTTGTCGCGCCTATTGCGTAGCCGGCGATCAGCATTCCCTCCAATACGGCGTGCGGGTCGGATTCGATGAGGGACCTGTTCATGAAAGCGCCCGGATCGCCCTCGTCGGCGTTGCAGATGAGATACTTTTGAGTGCCTGGTGCGTTCCTGCAAAACGTCCATTTCCTGAAGGTCGGGAAACCGGCGCCCCCCCGGCCGCGAAGACCCGACTGCCTGACCGTTCCGATCACGTCCTCCGGCGTCATCTGAAGGGCGTTCATCAGCCCGAGGTAGCCGTCCACGGCCAGGTAGTGGTCGATCCTGTCAGGGTCGATGAGGCCGCAGTTCCTGAGGACTATCCTCACCTGGGGCTTCAACATGGGCAGCTCGAAAAACGGAGGGATGCCGTTGAAAGAATTTCGGCCGAAGTGGCCTATGGCCCCCTTCGCCGAAAGCTTTCCTTCCACGAGGGCGGACTGGAGGATGGGACCGAGCGATTTCGGCGTAACGTTGTTATAGCTGACGCGAGGGCCTCCGGGCAGCCGGATGTCGACAAGGGGCTCGAGGTAGCAAGGACCTATGCAGCCCACCTGAAGGATCTCCGCCTCCAGTTTGTTCTCCTTCAGGAAGCGCTCTGTCTGGGCGATGAGCTGGACAGCCCCTGCGGCTTTGCCGCACGATGCCGCCCCTATGTAAATGACGGGCTTTTCGCTCGACTGTAACGCATCCCAGTTCTGCTTCGCCGATTCGATTCTCTTCTTGAAGCTATTCATAGTACTTCAGCAGCTCCGTTAGTTTATTTACCGTGATTTTACTGAATATTTTTCCGTCGACCTGTACGACCGGAGAAAGGGCGCAGCAGCCGAGGCAGGCCACGCGCTCAAGGTCATACCGCCGGTCCTGGGTGGTCTCGCCGCAGGCGACGCCGAGCTTGCTCTCGATGGAATCGAGCAGCGAGGAGCCCCCCCTCACGTGGCAGGCCGTTCCAAGACAAACTTTTACCGAGTGTCGGCCGGGCTTCCTAAACCTGAACTGCGCATAAAAGGAAGAGACCCCGAAGATCTCGTTCTCGGAGATCCTGAGGTAGCGGGAAATGGCCGCCACCGATTGCGGCGAGATATACCCCAGCTCGCCTTGCACGTCCTGTAGAATAGGTATAAGCGCATCACGGCCGCGCTCATGCCTTTCGAAAATGACCTTTATCGCTTCCGGCATACACCCTCCTCCATCTTTCCGGCACACCCTTTTTCGGCGCGGTTTCGCGCGTAGTGAGACATTCCCGGAAAGGCACTCCCTCCAGGCTTTTCGTTCCCTATTGACCTCACTATGGAACTACCCGTATTTGAAACGGTCGAACTACGCCCGAGACTGTACATGAAGAGAATGCTTTCACAACTATCCCCCCTTTTACTTTTAATAGATCGCGCTTCGTATGTCAAGAGGAATCTCACGTGTCCGCCAAGTAGCAGATATAAGACAGGAAAAGGGAACTCAAAAGCTTAGTGCCGCCGTTTCTGCAGGCTTGCTTCCGAACATTTGTGTTTTTTATCACAAGCCGGCCATGTGCGTCGCTACAACCGGTCTTCGACTGCCCGCCGACAGTTTTCCGGCTTTCGAAGGACCCGCTTTCTTTCTTTTTCATCAGGCACGCCTTATATATAGTTATGAATAAGAGAGCGGCTGCCTTTGCCGCGGGACAGGAGGCCGGCAGATGTTCGGGCGACAGATAAAGCTCTTCAGGCTTTTCGGGTTTACGGTCAGCGCAGACGTGAGCTGGCTCGTTATAGCCTTTCTCGTAGTCTGGTCTCTCGCCGCGGGGCTTTTCCCGACTTACTACAAGGGACTCGAAAAAAGCACCTACTGGTGGATGGGGGTGGCCGGCGCTCTCGGACTTTTCGCCTCGGTAGTATTCCATGAATTCTGGCACTCCCTGATCGCTCGCCGCTATGGGCTCAAGATAAGCGGCATCACGCTCTTCATCTTCGGCGGCGTCTCCCAGATGACGGAAGAACCGAGGAGTCCGGCCGTAGAATTCTTCATGGCGGTGGCCGGCCCCTTGTCGAGTTTCGTGCTCGCCGGCCTCTTCTACCTCTTTGCGCTGGCCGGCGACCCTTACCTCTCCGTCCCCGGCGAGGCTGTTCTCGTCTATCTGGCATCCCTCAACGGCCTCCTCGGCATCTTCAACCTTCTTCCGGCCTTCCCGTTGGACGGCGGCAGGGTGCTCAGGTCGATCCTGTGGCGGGCGAAAGGAAACCTCCAATGGGCCACGCGCCTCGCTTCGAGGATCGGGGAAGGCTTCGGAGCAGCGATGATGCTCATGGGCATAATCGCCTTCATCTCAGGGAATTTCATCAGCGGTGTATGGTGGTTCCTCATCGGAACGTTCCTCCGAAACGCATCCCAGATGTCTTACCGGCAGCTGCTGATCAGGCAGGCCCTCCAGGGCGAGCAAGTCAAGCGCTTCATGAAACCCGAGCTCGTCACGGTCGCCCCTTCGGTCACCCTCTCGCAGCTTATGGAAGATTACATTTTCCGTTACCACTACAAGATGTTTCCCGTGGTGGACCATGAGAGGCTGATGGGCGTAGTCACGATCAACCAGTTGAAGGAGGTGCCCCGGGCGGAGTGGGGCACCCACACAGTGAAGGAAATCGCGGAGACCTGTACTGAAGGCAACACCATAGAGCCGGATGCCGACGCTACGCAAGCCCTCGACAAGATGAACAGGGGCGGCAGCAGCCGTCTCATCGTTGTAGACCGCGGAAGGCTGGTCGGCATCCTGGCGCTGCGGGACCTGTTGAAGTTCCTGGCCATAAAGATGGACCTGGAACCGCAAGAGGCCTAGCGGCCGAAAAGCGCCTTATCGCCCCATACCCTTGAGGATCAAGATCAGGCCCATGGCTAAGGCCGCGGCACCCGCCATCCGCCTGCCCAAAAGCCGCGCTCTCAAGGAGAGGAGCGACGCCGAGAGGCCCGTAAGCAAAAGGACGGGCGTGGTGCCGAGGCCGAAGGAGAACATGGTAAGGAACCCGTGAAGGGGAAGGCCCGTCGCCGCTGCCTTGATGATCATGGCCATGGAGAGCATGCAGGGAAGGAACCCGGCGGCAAGCCCGAGGGGGAGCTTCGATGCAAGACTCCCCGATGAAAAGAAAGGGACAAGGAACCTCCCGGTGAGCCGTCCTGCCCACAGGTCGGGGAAGCGGGGGAACCGGGGGGCCCCGGCTGTCCCGAGGCACAAACCCAGGAGGACCATCGCGGCCCCCGCCGCTACCGTAACGGCGCCCCTGAAACTTGCCACGGGCGCCGCTCCGGCGAGGCCGGCAGCCGTGGCGCCCAGCAGGCCGTACGTGAAGAGCCTGCCCGCGTGAAAGGCGAGGTGGTGGCCTGCGCTTTTGGGCCAGACTGCCCGGGAACTCGACGGGACCGGCTTGTTCATGTTGAGCGAGTAAGCCACGATGATGGGGCCGCACATACCCAGGCAGTGGACGCTGCCTGCAAAGCCGAAGACAAAAGGGCCGATAAGGTCGAGCATCGCCACGGGCTCCTTCAAAAATCTGCGCAACCTCAGTATGCTTCTCCAAACCGCTCTTGTCAACGGCTCTCCCGCGGCCGGGTCTCGTGCACCGGGGCCGGGCCCTTTTCTCTCGACTTCTCTTAAAGACCCCCTCTAACCCCCCGGCCGCTCGCACCTTATCCTTCCGCTGCCAATGGTAGCCGGGTATGATGTGTGAACAACCCCCCGGTCGCTCCCCTTTCTCTCTATTTCTCTTAAAGACCCCGCTCCTAAATCCCCCCGGCCGCTCGCACCTTATTCTTCCGCTGCCAATGGTGCCGGGTACCCGCCGTCCACAGGCGGGTGGCAACCGGACTTACCCGTAATTGGGGCTCCTTCCACTCAAATCCGGAACTCGCAACATATGTGGGTATCTCGTT